>DASSKX010000264.1:0-3638 GCA_035689925.1 Acidobacteriaceae bacterium | reverse complement strand
GGCTCCCCGGAGCCGCACCCGGCCCGCAGGAACGCGTGCCGCCGCGCCCCGTCCCCAGCACTGGCCTGCCCGGCTGCCAACCCGCGGGTGACCGAGTTGTCCCGCCGAACCGGCCTGCCGACTTCACCACGCAATTGCCAGCTGAGCTGCTCTCCCAGCCGCCCGGCGTCGTCAGTTACTTTGTCGAGCTGCAGAACCCCTCCGGCAAGACCGCCGGCCCATCGAACCCCGCCTACGTGGGCACCGGATCAGCTCCGCCCGCCGTGGACGAACTGAGTGCGAATACCCAGCCCGCCGGAGTTGTTCTGCATTGGCGCCCGGGGAGTTCAGAACCGGGGCTTGTGCTGCGTATCCACCGCACACTGGTTACGACCTCAGCTGCGCCAAAAGCGAATCCCGCCGCTGGCGTTCCCCCTTCTCCGCAGCAAACGCTCGAAGTGGATCTGGGCAAAGACGATCCCGGCCAGGCGCTCGATCACGACGCGGTTCTGGACCACACCTGGCAATACACCGTGGAGCGCGTCCGCCGCCAAAGCGCGGACCACCAGACCGTGGAAGTAGCGGGTCCCCCCTCGTCAGCCATTACCATCAACGCAAAAGACGTCTTCCCACCCGCCGTTCCCACCGGCCTCGCCGCGGTCGCCGACGAGCAGGCGCACGCCATTGACCTCTCATGGACGCCCGATACCGATCCCGACCTGGCTGGCTACGTTGTCTATCGTCACGACGAGGCTGGCGTTATGGAGCGCATCTCCGGCACCGGGGCCCTCGTCCCGACGACCTTTACCGACCACAATGTCACGCCCGGGCACCGCTATGCTTACGCCGTGAGCGCCGTCGATCATGACGGTAACGAGAGCACCCGTTCCGCCGAAGTGGAAGAAGAAATCCCGCAGCAGGAGAATACCCCACAATGAAATATTGCCGTTTCCAAACTCGTTCCGGCCCGCAGTACGGAGAAGTCATCGACCGTGCAGGCGCTCTGTGGATCGAGCGCCTCCTGCCGCCCTTCCCGGAAGACCCGTGGACGAAGCTGAACGGGGATGGATTCGAGCGCATCCCGCTTGCCAAGGCGAACCTGCTCGCCCCCGTCGTTCCATCCAAGATCGTCTGCATCGGCCGCAACTACCGCGAGCATGCGGCGGAACTCGGCAACGAAGTGCCCAAAGAGCCTCTGCTCTTTCTTAAAGCGCCCAGTGCCGTCATCGCGCCCGGCGAGTCTATTCACATCCCGAGCATCTCGAAGCGGGTCGACTTCGAAGGCGAACTCGCCGTGGTCATCGGCAAACGTGCCTCGCGCATCGGCCCCGACGAGGACGTTAAGCCCTATATCCGCGGCTACACCATCGTGAACGACGTCACCGCCCGCGATCTGCAGAAGTCGGACGGCCAATGGTCCCGCGCGAAAGGCTTCGATACCTTCTGTCCGATGGGGCCGCTGGTCACCGACGAAATTGACCCCGCTGCAGGCCTTACGCTCGAAACCCGCCTCAATGGTCAGGTGAAGCAACACGGCTCCACCGTCGACCTGATCTTCGACATCCCGTTCCTGCTGCGCCACATCACGGCCGCCATGACTCTGCTGCCCGGCGACGTGATCCCCACCGGTACCCCAGCGGGTGTGGCTCCGATGCAGAGTGGTGATCGCGTTGAGGTTTCCATCGAAGGCATCGGCTGGCTGGAGAACCCCGTAACGATGTAGCCGGCCCGCCAGGTCGGGCATCTAAATAAGTGTGTTCCCACGTAAACCGATGCAGCGTTGCAGGCCGGGATTTCCGCTCGGCCCGCCGCATGCCCGATAATGGGGAAGAGAGAAGGGGGAGGGATGGCTAAGACACTGCTTGCACAGCTTCGGGAAATGACGACGGTCGTCGCCGATACGGGCGACATCGATGCGATTGAGAAGGCGCGCCCGCAGGACGCGACCACGAACCCTTCGCTGCTCACCACAGCGGCGCAGATGCCCCAGTACAGCAAAATCGTCGATGACGTGCTGCTGGATGCGAAAAAGCAACTGGGTGAAAGCGCCGAAGACGCGAAAGTGACGAAGCTCGCCTTTGAGAACCTTGCCGTCGCGTTCGGCAAGAAGATTCTCCAGATCATTCCAGGGCGTGTCTCGACCGAAGTAGACGCGCGCATCTCGTTTGACACCGACGCGACCGTCGCCCAGGCGCACTCGATCATCGACAAATACGAGAAGGCCGGAGTCTCCCGCGAGCGGATCCTGATCAAGATCGCTTCGACCTGGAAGGGCATTCGCGCCGCCGAGCGGCTGGAGAAAGAGGGCATCCACTGCAACCTGACACTGCTCTTCGGCATTCACCAGGCCATTGCCTGCGCTGAAGCTGGCGTCACGCTCATCTCGCCCTTCGTCGGCCGCATTCTCGACTGGTACAAGAAAGACACCGGCAAGGATTACAAGGGAGCCGATGATCCCGGCGTGCAGTCCGTTACGCGCATTTACAACTACTTCAAGCACTTCGGTTATAAGACGCAGGTCATGGGCGCCAGCTTCCGCAACACGGGCGAAATCATCGAGCTCGCCGGGTGCGACCTCCTCACCATCTCCCCGCAGTTGCTGAAGGAACTCGATTCAACCGAGGGCACGCTGGAGCGCAAGCTGGACCCGGCGAAAGCAAAGTCAATGCAGATCGAGAAGCTGAATATCGACGAGGCGAACTTCGAGAAAATGCACGCCGCCGATCGTATGGCACACGACAAGCTCAGCGAAGGCATCGACGGATTCAGCAAAGCTCTGGTCCAGCTTGAGCAGCTTCTCGCGAAGCGCCTGGCCGAACTGGAATCGTCGAAAACGGTCGCCGCGCGATAACCTTTACGGCACGATCCGCGCACAGGCAGCCTTCGGGCTGCCTGTTTTCATGCAGCAAAGTTGCATGCGATTCGAGTGGGTGCGGTGGCGGCGCCAATTTTCACGAAGCTTGCATGACCACTTCCTGATGGTCGGTGGTATCTTAACCTGACCACTTGCCCGCAATCAGCCATAGCCACTAAACTCCGGGTCCATGGGAGACGTTTCGGCCGGAATTCTTCCCGTAATTCCCGTGGATCGCGCAGCGCCCACACCGCTGCACCGCCAGGTCTATGGAGGATTTCGGGATGCCATCCTGCGCGGGGACCTCGCCGCAGGACAGCAGGTGCCATCCAGCCGTGCGCTTGCGTCCGAATTAGGCATCTCGCGCTTTCCGGTGCTGGACGCGTACTCGCAGTTGCTGGCCGAAGGCTATTTCGAGACCCGCGTCGGCTCCGGGACATTCGTCTCTTCCGATCTCCAAATCCAGAAGCGCAGCACGCGCCCGCTGGTCCCAAAAGCAAGCCCCGTGCGCAGCCCGTCGCGGCGCTCCGGACTCTATCCTGCCTACGAACGGTTGCCATGGCGCCACGGATGGGGCGCATTCGGCGTGCACCAGCCGGCGCTCGATCATTTCCCCTTCGATGTCTGGTCAAAGCTCTTGTCGCGCCATAGCCGCAAGCTGCGCGTCTATCCCACGCACAACACGGGGCCGCTGGGACTGCAGCCCTTCCGGGAAGCAATCTGCTCGTACCTGCGCACGGCCCGCGCGGTCCGCTGCGAGCCAGAGCAGATTATGGTCCTCTCCGGCTCGCAGCAGGCGCGCGAC
>DASSKX010000263.1:0-11359 GCA_035689925.1 Acidobacteriaceae bacterium | reverse complement strand
CGGTTCCGCGGCGGACGGCGCATGATGAAGGGCAGCGGAATCAGGCAGGCAATGATCATGCTGAGTGCCCAGAATGCGTTCTGGTAACTAAGCATCTGCGCCTGACGATTCAGCATGGCCCAGGCATCGCCGATGGCGATCTGTGAGGCCTTGCTCGCGTCCTGGCCCAGTTGCATCAGTGCGGCGCGCGTCGCCTCGATAAAGCTGGAGTACTGCGGCGATCCGGGGATCACGTGCGCCCCAAGCGCCTGCAGGTGCGTCTGCTGCGTACGCTGGAGGAAAGTGGTCAGCAAAGCGGTGCCGACGGAGCCGCCAATGTTGCGGGCGAAGTTCGAGAAGCTGGAGATCTGGTTGTTTTTGGTCCGCGGCACGCCCAGGTAGTTCAGCGTGCTGATCGGGATAAAGACAAACGAGAGCCCCATCACCTGGTAGCATCGCCACAGCGTGATCTGGCCGAAGGAGACACCGAGGTCCAGCCGCGTGAGGTTGTAAAGGCCCGCCGCCGTGACGCCATACCCGATCGCGACCAGTAATCGCGGATCGAACTTGTTCGAGCTGACGATGCGGCCGGCGATGGGCATCGTCATCATCAGCACCAGCGCGCCGGGCGAGAGCACCATGCCCGCGCGTTCGGCGGTGTAGCCCAGCAGCGCCTGCAAAAACAGCGGGATCAGCACAGTCGTTCCGAAGAGCACCATGCCCAGCACGAATTGCAGGAAAACCGCAGTGCCGAAGTTACGGTTCTTCAGCAGGCGGATGTCGACGATCGGGTCCTCGTGCCGCCACTCCCACCAGACAAACATCACCAGCAGAACGGCAGCAATCGTCGCGAACATCCGGATCTTCGGATCGCCGAACCAATCCCGCTCCTGCCCTTTATCGAGGACGAACTCCAGGCAGCCCACGCCGATCGAGATGAGCCCGAGGCCCATGAAATCGACGCGCGACTTCGCGGAACGCGCCTCTTCCTCCTTCAGATATGGCGGGTCCTCCACCATGCGCTGCGTCAGCACCAGCGAGAGAATGCCGACCGGCAGGTTGATGAAGAAGATCCAGTGCCAGTTGAAATTGTCCGTGATCCAGCCGCCCAGCGTGGGGCCAATCGCTGGAGCGACAACCACCGCCATCCCGTAGAGCGCGAACGCCTGGCCTCGCTTGCTCACCGGAAACGTGTCGGCGAGAATCGCCTGCTCGCTTGGGGCCAGACCTCCGCCGCCGATCCCCTGCAGCACGCGAAAGAATATCAGCAGCGGGAGCGACGGCGCCAAGCCGCAGAGCATCGAGCACCCGGTGAACAGCATGACGCAGGTCATGTAGAACCGCTTGCGCCCCATGCGCGCCATCAGCCATCCGGAGATCGGCAGGATGACGGCGCTTGCGACCAGATAACTGGTCAGAACCCACGTCGCCTCTTCGTAGCTGGCCCCCAGCGAACCCGCCATATGCGGCAGCGCGACGTTGGCGATGGAAGTGTCGAGCACCTCCATGAACGTCGCGAGCGTAACCGTGAGCGCCACCAGCCACGGGTTGTGGCCAGGCGTCCAGTTCGCCTCATCGTAGTGCAGTTCTGCCAAGAGACCCATCCGCGCCGCGCAATCGTCTGCCGTCGCCGGCATGTGGGACACAGTGTCAGCATCGCTGTTGCTTTGTGCATGCTGCCAAGCGAAGACGGGGAGTGCTGCGGGGCATCCTTAGATTAGCAGTCCCCCAATCAGCTTCCGGATGAGCCGAAGCAGCCAGGCCGGCGCAAGGCCGGCTCGCGATAAATACAGTTGCGACTACTTGTTCTCCGCCGCGCTTTGCTGTTCAACGAAAGCAATCTGACGTTTAATCAGATCGGCGCTCGGCCCGGAGAGGATGTAGTTCAGGCTGTTCCGCAAATGCACGAGCGCCTGCTGGTAGTCGTGCCTCGCGACCAGCGTCAGCGCCAGCAGATCTTCGGCGTTGGGCAGGTTGTGCTCCGGGTCAAGATCCACCGCTGTCTGCGCAGCGTGGACCGCAGCTTCATTGTGGCCGAGGTGGTAGTGGGCCTGGCCATTCACGTACCAGAGAAGAGGCGTTCCCGCCGGATCAAGCGTCAGCGCCTGATTCGTCCACTTTTCAGCGCCGGTCCAGTCGCGCTTGCCCATCGCGATTTGGCCGAGGTAGATGCACGGCAGGACGAACTTCGGGTCGGCTTCGTGGGCCTTCGTCAGCGAAGCGGCACCCTCGGACAGATTGCTGGCCATCTCCATCCGTCCCAGGTAGTACCAGGCCTGCGCAAAGTGCGGGCTCAGCTTCACCGCCTGCTGCAGGTCGGTCCGGGCCGTGTCCGTGTGGCCGTGCAGCCATTCGTCATGCGCCTTATCGAAGAGCCGGGCGGCTTCCGGTGAGTCAGAAACTCCGACCGTGCTGAAGGCTGTGCCGGAGGCGCGCTCATCGGTGGTGAGCACGATGTTGTCCATCACCGGCTTGTCGCGCAGGTTCTTCTCGGTGATGCGGACGCTGGTCGAGCGATATCCCGCCAGCGGCGCGTGCAGCGTGCATCCCTCGTAATGCTGGCTCAGCTGAACATTGACCGCATCTTTGTCGGTCGTGTAGACCTTCGGCAAGTTGGCATGGTCGATGAAATAGTTTCCGCTGGGATCTGTCGGAACCGTCATATCCGGTTTCTCCGGAGAGCAGGACAGCAGCACCATGATCGGCTCCCAGAGCAACGGATGCCCCTGCACGACCACCTTGCCGGCGAGCCCGCCGGCAATCGCGCCCTGATTCAGATTCGACATGAACGTGCCGTAACCCTGGTCGGCAAAGGATCCCGGCCGCGTGATGTTTCCGACCGAGGAGATGCCGCCTTGCTGCTGCTGGGCGGCTGCTGCTGTGGCTGAGAAAATAAGGGCGGATCCCAGCAGAAAAATGGACGATAACTTCCGTTTCATGGCCCGGCTCCGGTGACTCACCATTATCGCGCAATTACGCTATTCTGAAGGCCAATGCGCCCCGCCATGCTTACTTTGGTTTTGGTATTGCCATGGCTGGCGAACGCGCAAAACACCACGCCCGAGCAGCTTCTGTCGCAGGCTATTGCAGAACAACAGCGGGGCGATCTCCCCTCGGCCATCCGCGACTACCGGCGCTATCTCAGCCTGCGCCCGAACACCCTGGCAGCCCATGCCAATCTGGGAGCCGCGCTGGCGCACTCCGGGCAAGTGGATGCCGCGATTGCGGAGTACGAAGCGGCCCTGAAGATCGATCCCCGGCAGCCGCAGGTTCATCTGGACCTCGGCCTCGCCTATGCCCGCAAAAACGACCTGAAGGACGCGCTGCCGCACTACGCTGAGGCCCATCGCGCCAATCCGCAGGACGCCCGCACTGCCATCCTGCTGGGCGACGCCCAGGCCCGCAACGGCAAAGCTGCCGATGCCGTCGCCATGCTCACCCCGATGGAAGCGGCCAACGCCGGGAACTCCGACTTTGAGTTCGTGCTGGGCGAAGCCCTGATCGCCTCCGGCCGCCCCCGCGACGGAGCGCAGCGCATGGAGAAGTCGGCCGCGCAGAGCAACAGCGCCGAAACCTGGATGATCGCCGGTTCGACGCTCCTGAAGCTGAATGAGTTTCCCCAGGCCCGCCGCGATCTGGATCACGCCATGAGCCTCAATCCCAGCCTGCCCGGGCTGTGCACGCTGGCCGGCACAGCGCGCGACAAGGATGGCGACGCCAAAGCGGCGGAGCCGGCCTTCCGCCAGGCGCTCGAGCAGAATCCCAGCGATTTTGACGCGAACCTCTACCTCGGCGCCATTCTGTACAACCGGCGCGCGATGGACGAAGCGAAGAAATACCTGCAGAAGGCAATGTCGCTGAATCCACGCTCCACGATGGCACGCTATGAGACCGCGATGTGGCTCAGCACGTCCGGTCAGTACCAGGACGCCGTCGGTGTCCTCGAGAAGCTCACGGCGGACGATCCGAATTGGCTCGAGCCGCACGTGGAACTGGCCAACCTGTATTACCGCCTGCATCGTCCCGAGGACGGCAAGCGCGAACGCGCCATCGTGGACAAAATCACCGCCGAGCAGCAGCAGCAGGGACCGGGCAAGTAGCTCAGTGCGCGGCAGCCGGCGCGGATTCCGTCACCTTCAGCACCTGATCGGCCGGGACATCGTGCAGCGTTTGCACGGTGCCCGACGGCCAGTGGATCTCCACCGTATCGGCCTTCGTATCGGCTCCCAGCCCGAAGTGCACCGGCCCGTAGCTGGATGACGCATAGCAGACGCTGGACGTCATGTGGTTGTACTGCGCTCCGGTTTGGGCGCTGACCACCTGGATGCGCGCGCCCACGCCGTCGCGGTTGCTGCGCGTGCCGTGCAGCGCGATCTCGAGCCAGTGGCCGGGGTGCGGGCTGCGGTTCATCCAGATCTCTGCGGGCGCGCTGAGGCCCGTGTCCACCACATCGACACGGCCGTCTCCATCCAGATCGCCCATGGCACAACCGCGGTGGCGCGCGACCGGCGCGGCATCGAGACCCGCTTCCTCGGTGAGCGCCTGCCACATCGGATGCTGCTGTTCGCCGGCTTTCACGACGCTCGCCCAGCCGCCAGCGGCGCCGAGGTTGCGGAAGAGGGTGTTGTGCTGCGCGATTTCCGTGCCTGGCAGCGGCTGCGACTCGACGTGGCCCCGCGTCACGAACAAGTCTTTCCAGCCATCGTTGTCGAAGTCGTAGAGCGCAGGGCCGAAGCCGGACATCTTCATGCTGAGATCGCGCAAGCCGCTCTGCGTCGTCACCTCACGAAAGTCGCCCTTGCCGGTGTTCAGGAACAGCGGGAACGTCTGGTTGTTCAGCGCTACGAAGGCCAGGTCGGGGTCGCCGTCGTTGTTGAAGTCGCGGAAGTCCAGCCCCATGCCGGAGATGAACTGTCCGCCCTCGGGCAGCGCAACCCCCGCGTCGAACGCGACCTCCTCAAACTTGTTGCCCAGATTATGAAAGAGAAAGTTGTACTCTGCGTCGTTCGTGACAAAGAGGTCGGGCTTGCCGTCATGGTCGTAGTCGGCGAGCCCCACGCCCATACCCTTGCCGGCGTGGTCGCGGATGCCCCACTCCTTCGAGACGTTGCGGAAGGTGCCGTTGCCGTTGTTCAGATAGAGCCGGTTTGGCTGGCCCTTGTAGTAGCGCGGGTGGCAGTAGTCGGCGATCGAGCCGTAGTGACAGAGCGCCTGCGGGCCGTACTTCCACGTCATGTAATCGACGACGAAAAGGTCGAGCAGCCCATCGTTATTGACATCGACCCAGACGCCCGTTTCGGCCCAGAGCGGCCCGAACTGCGGGTCATCGGAGTCGGAGAGACCGGCTTTCTGCGTCACCTCGGTGAACGTGCCGTTGCAGTTGTTGTGGTAGAGCGTATCGCGATAGACGCCGGCAACAAAGAGGTCGGGGCAGCCGTCGTTGTCGTAATCACCGACGGCGACGCCAATGTCATACCCCGTGCCTGCGACGCCGGCAGCATCCGTCACATCGGTGAAGGTACCATCGCCGTTGTTCCGAAAGAGGCGATCGCGGTATTTCGGGTCATCCTTCTTCAGGGTCGCGATATTCGCGCCGTTGGCGAAGAAGATGTCCGGCCGCCCATCGCCGTTGTAATCGAAGACGGCGACGCCCCCCGCCATGCTCTCGGGAGCATTCTTCGCGCTCGTCTCATCGTTTTCGAGCGTGAAGGGAATCTTTTTCAGTTCGAAACGGATCGGGCTAACGACGGCTGCGGTCGGAAATCCGGGTGCGGCCTGCACCAGAACCATGGCCGCCCCGGCCGCGAGCAAAAGCAGCAGAGCGGGCCGTGCGAAACGGGATAAGAACATGCTCATCGCAACTATAGCTGGACGAAATCGGCTCTGCCACCGGATACCGCGCCAGGACAGCGACGCTATCCGCCGCACGGTGCTGCTGACGGCGTCCGCGCAACGAGAAAGGGGTGGCTTGCGCCACCCCTTCCGCTGCCTGCTGCCGACTCCGGGACTGATCCGGAGCCGGTGACCGTTCTCTTAGAAGAAGTACCTCGCCGAGAAGGTCATCAGACGCTGACCGGTGGTGAACTTCGGCTTACCGGTCATGTTGTCGTTATTGTTCGTGGAGCCCAGCTGCGGTGCAAACTGCAGCTGCAGATCGTTCACACCACCCAGACCGAACTGCGCGTTCGGGTGGTTGATGAAGTTCTGTCCCTGAATGCGAAGCTCCATTCTCTGGCTCTCGCGAATCGGGAAGCTCTTGAAGATCGAGAGGTCGTTGTCGAGGTAACCCGGTCCATGCATATACGGGTATTCCACCGGCCCGGCCACTCCGACCGTGGTTGGCGACGTGAAGCAGTTCGGGTTGATTCTCTGTCCCGAATGCAGGTTCGCGCGCGGATTGCAGGTCATCAGAGGATGCACCTGGATGTTCGCCGAGTATCCGAACCAGCTGCTGGCATTGATCTGCTGGGCAGGAAGCCCGTTGGGCTCGATGAACTCCGCCGCATTGTTGGATGTGGCTTGATAGTTCGCATTGAAGTTGCCGCCGGAGTTCGGCTGCAACGGCGCTCCGCTCTGGTACGTATTCCAGCCGGAGAGCTTCCAGTCGTTGACGGCCATCCCCAACAGCCGGTTCCCGTGGATCGGGCTCGGCAGGTTGTAGATGTACCAGATGTTGAAGATCTGGCTGTGATCGTAGGCCAGAGGCGCGTAGTTCTGGCCGATGAAGAACGGCGCCTGCGACCAGCCGTTGCTGCCACCATTCGAGCTGTCGCCGTCCAGGATTCCCATCACCTTGCTGAAGGTGTAGTTGGCCTGGAAGTTGAGCTTGGCTCCGTTCTTCTTCCAGCTAGCCTGCAACGAGTTGTACTTTTCGTACGACTGGTGCGTCAGCAGGTAGAGGTCGAGGTAGTTGTGCATCGGCACAAAATCCTGCTGCTTGCAGGCCGGCGTGTAATTGGCCTTCGAGCTGTCGGATTGCGGCGATGCGGGTGAGCACAACTGACCGGTGATCGGATCCGGCTGGAAGTATCCGCCCAACGGCACCTGGTTCAGGTCGTTGATGCCGCTGTTGCCGCCGTTGAACTCCTCGCCGGTGGTGTGATTGCCGACGTAGGAGATCTCCACCAGTGACTGCCATGGAGTGGACTGATCGATAGAGACGTTCCAGGTGAGCGTCAGCGGAGTGCGATCGTCGCCCAGCAGGTCTGCGCCAACCTTACTGCCGCACAGCCAGCAGGTCTCCTGAACGTGGGACGGCGGAGAACCGCCGGCCGTGACGTTGGCGTACCCCTGGAATGCGTTGGGGGTGGTGAAGTTGATGATCCCGAGCGGCCCGTCCGCCACGTTGTTCGTCGTGGCTTCATTGACCGAGATCTGATAGCGGTAGGCTCCGAAACCGGTTCTCAATATCGTCTTGCCGGTTCCGAACAGGTCGTAGATCACGCCGATGCGTGGATCAGCATAGAACAGCGGCGATTTGTAACCCGACATCGGGATCTTGGAATCCAGGGCGTGCCAGCTCAGACCCGTATTCGCCGGGGCTGTGGCGGAATCGATATACGCTCCGGGTATCCAAACCTGCATCCCGTTCGGTGCGCCATACCACTGACCGATGTGATCCAGGCGAACGCCCAGATTCAGAGTCAGCTGTTTGTTGGCCTTCCACGAGTCCTGCGCCCAGGCCGACCACTGATTCATCTTGATGGTGTCGGTTGGGTTCGAACTCTGCTGCTCGTAACTGGCGACCCGGCCCAGTTCGAAATCGGCTACGACGTTGCCGGTTCCGTACTTCTGTGGCCAGCCGAGATTGAATTGTCCGTTGTTGTTGCAGCCGTCGTCGCAACCGTTGGTCTGAGCGTTGTACGGCTGCGCCCAGTAACCGCCGGCCTTGAACGTATGGGTGCTCCACACTTTCGTGACGGTGTCGTACGCTTGCGGCACGCGCGCCAGCTTGCCGAATTTTCCGCCGCTGAACGGAACGTTGAACGGCTCCTGCGCGATGTTGGACAGTGCGAAGTTGTTGCCCGTCCAGGGGCCAACGATATTCGGCATCTGCTTCGTGGTGGTGCCGAACAGTCCCTGCACGCCGCCCATGCCAATCTTGTCACGGTTGGCATTGTCATTGCCGAGCGTATTCGGGTTGATGAAGCGGGACAGCGTGAACACCGCCTCGTTCGTCGTGGTTGGGCTGAACTGGTGCGTGAAGTTGGTCAGCAGCACCTGGGCGTTGACGTTCGCCTGCACCGGAGCCGGATACGGCAGGGTGCTCGGCGGCGCCCACCAGATCGTGATCGGATGCTGATCGACTTCACTCTGGTAGGCATAGGTGCCGCTCAGCTTCGTGTTGTCGCTGATGGCATAGTCCAGCTTGCCCGTGCCTTCCCAGCGGTTCTGCGGAATGCTGGGCGCGTAGGCATAATTGCTCCACGAGTTCGCGGGGCTGGGCGTGATGTTCGGGGCGTTGTTCACGGCGTAGTACTTCAGCACGCCAAGAATGTTCTGATCGAAATCCGTCTCCGGAATATGGAGATTGCCGCTGGCGTCAGTGAACTTGTCGCCGGGCAAGGTGCCGTCCGGGAAGCGGTAAGCGTAGGAATAGTTGCCGTTCTTGGTCGAGTCCGGCTGTTGCTTGTTGAAGATCCCGTGGTACTGATCCGCCGTCGGCTGGTTGTAATACTGCACCGAGTTCGCCGGGTGCTGGATCATGTACTCGTAGCCGCCCCAGAAAAATAACTTGTTGCGGTCGTGGTTAAAGTGCGGGAAGATCACCGGGCCGCCCACGTTGCCGCCCACGTAATAGAAGTACTCGTACGGGTTGAGTTCCTTGGCCAGCTGAGCCGCGCTCTGCGTGTTGGTCGCAGAAGCCAGCGTCGAGATCTGCGATTCCTTCTGGAACGATTCCCACGAGTTCAGCGTGGAGTTGCGGGCGTAGAAGTAACCTTCACCGTGGAAGTCCTTGCCGCCCGATTTGCTGAAAGCCTCGAAGATCACCGGGCCATACGCATACGACGCGTCATAGCTGCCGGAAAGCGTCTTGACTTCCTGCACCATGTCCTGGTTGATGTTGGCGATCTGCGTTCCGGCGTTGCCCGGATCGACCAGATTCGCGCCGTCCAGCATGAAGGCCATCGCGCCGTTCGGCTGCGTGCCGTTCACGGAATAGGCGCCCACCGGACCGCTGTTGGTCCCGGTCACCTTCGGATTGAAGCTTGATCCCTGATTGAGGCCGTTCGCGAACGCCGTCCACGGCATCATCTTCAGCAACTCGCCTGCATCGCGGCCGCCGAGAGACATGTCCTGGATCTGCTGGGCGTTCATCGTCGTGCTGACTTCCGGCGTATCCAGCGGAACTTCGACGTTCTTGTCTGCAACAACTTCAACGGTCGTGCTCGCCGCGCCCGCTTTCAGCGCGATGCCAGGCACCGTGCGCGTATCGCCCAGGTGCATGACGATGCCGTGCAGCTGCCAGCTCGTGAATCCCTGCGCGCCGATGGCAATCGAGTAGGTGGCGGGCTGAACCGCCGAAAAGGTGAAGTAGCCTTCGCCGTTAGTCGTGGTGGTGCGAACGTCGCCGCTCGCTTCGTTGGTCAGTTTGACGGTCGCGCCGGGGACTACAGCTCCGGTGGTGTCATAGACGGTTGCGCTCAGGGTTCCGGTCAACTGCTGGGCATGCGCTGGAATGGCAGGAAACAACACCATTGCAGCGATGAACAGGCCGGAAAGTATGAGCAACGAGCCCGGCAGGCGTAAACGCACTGACGCCAGGCGTCTGGTGGAAATCATACCCGTGCCTCCTGTGAAGCGTACCGACAACAGCTAAGTTGCTGCTGCCATGTTATTTAGCCGATCTTCTGGCCTATCACGTCGTCGGAGCCTGATGGCTCTCTGAAACCTTCTCCTCGCATCCAGCCAGGGCCGGTCAAGGAGCAGCGGTGCCCGGAAACGGGCAATTAAACGCTTTACTCCATTGCCGACGCATGTTTGTACCCTTTGTATTTAACGATTGTCAATAAAAAAGTTGAACGTGCTGCAACCGCATAGAAACACTGTAGTTAAACGTTTAGGCAGATCACCGTCCGGGACATTTTCTCCACCTTTTGGCTGACTCCGCAGTGCATCTTCGGGGGCTGTTTGGCCTCCACCTGGCGCCCTTTCATCCCTCCTGCCGCCGCGTGTTACCATCACCGAGCATTCCCGCACATCCCAGCGGATTCCTCAGGGGGCAAGTGGTCGTCTTGGCAGCGTCGCGCATTCGGTTCCTGCGGCACCGCCGGATCCTGCCCGCTCTGGCCCTCCTCCTGCTGACCGCGGCCGCCGTCGCGCAAAACACCCCTCCGGATGCCGACCCGCTGGCCGCCCAGGCCACCGCCGCACGGCAAAGCGGGGATATTCCCCGCGCCATCGACCTCTACACCCAGGCGGTGAAGAAAAATCCTGCCTGGCCGGACGGGTGGTGGTATCTCGGACAGATGCACTATGCGGCCAACAACTACGCTGAGGCCGTCGACGCCTTCACGCATTACCTGAAGCTGATGCCGAATGCCGGACCGGCTACCGCACTGCGCGGGCTCTGCGAATTCGCGCTGGGCGATGACGATGCCTCGCTCCGCGACGTGCAGCGAGCATTGGCGCTGGGAGCCGCTGACGATCCGCGTAACGGACAGATTCTGCGCTACCACGAGGTGCTGCTCCTGACCCGCGCCGGCCGCTTCGAGGAAGCGCTGACCGCCGGCCAATATTTCGCAAAGCAGAGCCTCTCCAGTCCCGATCTCTACGTCGCGCTCGGCCTGGCAGCGCTGCGCATGCCGCAACTGCCCGCGTCCATCGACGATTCCCAGCGCGCGAAGTCCGCCGCAGCCGGTCATGCTGTCTTCCTGCTCCAGTCCGGAGATGCGGAGGCCGCCAATTCGGCCCTGCAGCAGTTCTTCGCGCAATATCCGGCGGCGCCGAGTCTGCACTACACCTGGGGATACCTGCTCTATCCGACAGATCCGGACGCAGCCATGGCCGAATTCGGCCGCGAACTGGCCGTCGATCCGCAGAACTCCATCGCGCACACCATGCTGGCGTGGTCGCTGCTGATGGAGAACGACGCCTCCGCAGCGTTGCCGGAGGCGAAGAAGGCCGTCGAGGAAACGCCGAACCTGCCGCTGGCGCGCCTGGCGCTGGGCCGGGCGCTGCTCGAGACGGGCGATGTTGCCGGATCGCTGCCGGTGCTGGAGTCCGTCCTCGCCGCCGATCCCAATAACCTCGAAGTCCACCTCGCGCTGGCTCGCGCCTATTCTGAGGCGGGCCGCGCCGATGACGCGCGCAAAGAGCGGCTCACTTCTCTGCAAATGACCGCGGCGAAGGCGAAGGAGACGCCCGCCATGGGCCAGCA
>DASSKX010000262.1:0-4462 GCA_035689925.1 Acidobacteriaceae bacterium | reverse complement strand
TCGGTGGTCATGCCGCCGTTGCCGACTTCAAGCATGTCCGGATCGTTCCAGTGTCCGGGACCGGAGTAGGTCTGGAGGCCGTTCATCAGATCGAGAATCTGCGTAACGCCGTTGCCGCCCCAGGAACGTTTGCAATCCCAGCAATCCTGAATGTCCTCGGTGGCGCGCCACAAGTTGCCGACCGGTCCTGCCCATAGCCAGGGATCGCTCGTGCCCCACTCACAGATGCTGAAAACCATCGGACGACCAGACGCGAGGATGGCGTCGCGCATCAGCGTGTACGACGCTGGACCGTTCTGGCCCTTGAGGGTATGGCACCAGTCCACCTTGACGTAATCAATGCCCCAGGCAGCCCATTGCTTCGCGTCCTGATACTCGTGGCCCAGGCTGCCGGGACGGCCGGCGCAGGTCTGCGTGCCGACGTCCGTGTAGAGGCCAATCTTCAGACCCTTGCTGTGGACGTAGTCGGCGAGGGCCTTGATGCCGGAGGGGAACTTGTCGTGGTCGGGCACGATATTTCCCTGGGCATCGCGGCTGATTTGCCAGCAGTCATCGAGGTTGATGTACTGGTAGCCGGCGTCCTTCATGCCATTGCTGGCGATGGTGTCGGCGGTCTCGCGAATGACCTGCTCGTTGAGGCCCTTACACGCGAACTTGTTCCAGCTGTTCCAGCCCATGGGCGGCGTGCGGGCAAGGCCGTTGTCGAGCGCGCGGCCTGCAAACGGGTACATTGTGATCAGGGCCAGGAGAACTGCCGGCATTCGCCAGTGTCGAACTCGCATTGCGATTTCCTCTTGTGGATGGTGGTCCGGAAGGCGCGCGTTCCGCATTGCGGTGCGGCAGAAAACAGCAATGCGCGTACGCTTTTCCGGCGACGGAGAATAGTAGCACGGACGTGCGCCGAAACTGAGGCTGGAGAAGACATTTGGGTGAACTGAGAATTACTGCGGCGCGGGCCATTGATCTGCGCTTCCCTACTTCGCGCGAGGCGATCGGGTCCGATGCGGTGAACAAGGATCCGGATTACTCGGCGGCATATTGCGTGCTCGAGACCAACAGCGATCTGCGCGGGTACGGGCTGACGTTTACGCTGGGGCGCGGCACTGACTTGTGCGTGCAGGCGCTTGAATACCTGTCGCGCTTTGCTGTCGGGCGCACGCTGGACTCGATCACGCATGATTTTGCGGCGTTCTCGCGCGAGGTGACCGGCGATACGCAGTTTCGCTGGCTGGGGCCGGAGAAGGGGGTGGTCCATCTGGCGGCCGCGGCGCTGCTGAACGCGGTTTGGGACTTGTGGGCGCGCGCCGAGAAGAAGCCCGTATGGAAGCTGCTGGCGGATATGCCGGCGGAGCAGATCGTCAGCACAATTGATTTTCGCTACATCACGGATGTGCTGCGGCCCGAGGAGGCGCTGGAGCTTCTGAGTGAACGGGAGCGCGGCAAGGAAGCGCGGCAAGCGGAACTGGAGCGCGACGGATACCCGGCCTACACCACATCGGTGGGATGGTTTGGGTACAGCGAGGAACGCATCCGGCAGCTTGCGGATGAGGCACTCGCGGAAGGGTGGACGCACTTCAAGTTGAAGGTGGGCGGCGATCCCGCGGAGGATTTGCGGCGGGCGCGGCTGGTGCGCGAGAAGATCGGACCGGAGAACAAGCTGATGATGGACGCCAATCAGAAATGGGATGTCGAGGAGGCGATTCGCAAGACGCGCGCGCTGAACGAGGTCGGGATGTGGTGGATGGAGGAGCCCACCAGTCCGGATGACATCCTGGGCCACGCGCGGATTCGCCGCGAGTCAGGTGTGCGCATCGCGACCGGGGAGCACTGCCAGAATCGGGTCATGTTCAAGCAGCTAATGCAGGCCGGGGCGATTGACGTGTGCCAGATCGACAGCTGCCGGCTGGCGGGCGTTAACGAAAACATCGCAGTGATTCTGATGGCGGCGAAGTTCGGGATTCCGGTGTGTCCGCATGCGGGAGGCGTGGGGCTATGCGAACTGGTGCAGCACCTCTCAGCATTCGATTTTCTGCGGGCGTCAGGCACATTAGAGAATCGGGTGACGGAGTTCGTCGATCACCTGCATGAGCATTTTGTTGATCCGGTAAGGATCCGGCGGGGCCGATACATGCTGCCGCAGATGCCGGGGTACAGCAGCGAAATTCGGCTGGAAACGCTCGAACAGTATTGCTATCCACTTGGACCTGTCTGGAAGGAATTGTCATGAAGATTGTTACGTTTGCTCTTGGAGATGAGCGGCCGCGTCCGGGCATTTTGCTGGATGGTGAGGTCGCCGATTTGTCGCCACAGGGATTCTCCGAAACGGCGGAGGTGATCGCGAGCGGGGAAATTCCGAGTGGGGGCACACGGATTCCGCTGGATCAGGTGCGGATGCTGGCGCCGATTTTGTCGCCGCCGCGGATTTTCTGCATCGGGCTGAATTATCGCGACCACGCGGTCGAGTCGAACATGCAGATTCCGGCGGTGCCGACGGTGTTTGTGAAGCTGGCCTCGGCGATTGTCGGACCCGGCCACCACATTGTGCTGCCGATGAACACGAAGCAGCCGGACTATGAGGCGGAGTTTGCGGTGGTCATTGGGCGTGGCGGATGCCGCATCCCCGCCAATGAGTGGAAGGACCACGTCTTCGGGTACACGATCGTCAACGACGTGAGCGCTCGCGATGTGCAGCTGGCCACGTCGCAGTGGACGCTGGGTAAGAGCTTTCCGACGTTCTGTCCCATGGGGCCGGCGATTGTGACAGCGGATGAGATTCCCGATCCGCATGCGCTGGACATTCGGCTCGAGATCGATGGGGAGGAGTTGCAGCACTCGAACACACGCGAGCTGATCTTCGGCGTGCCGGAGCTGATTGAGTACATCTCATCCATCACTCCCCTGCTGCCGGGAGACATCATCAGCACGGGTACGCCGGCGGGCGTGGGGCTGGGGCGCAAGCCGCAGCGGTGGCTGAAGCCGGGTGAGACGGTGACCATTGAGATCACGGGGCTGGGAAAGCTGAGCAACCCGACCGTGGCGGAGCAGTGAGTTCTCTCCGCCACCAGAAAACTGCGCAACCCACCGCGTTCCCACCACAGAGAACCCGGAGAGCAGAGAGCGGTTGTCATCTGGCCGTCACCACCGGTTGACCGAAGGCTTTGGTGATGGCTGACTGCGCGAGCGGCGCCATGATCGCGAAGCCGGCGGCGTTTGGGTGCAGGCCGTCTTCGGTGAGGTCCTGTTTGAGGTAGCCGTGCTCGTCGATCATGGCAGAGAAGTAGTCGAGGTAGACGATCCCGTTTTCGCTGCAGTACTTCTTCAGCCAATCGTTGAGGGAGAGGATCTTCTCGGGCGAACGTTGCAGGAAGAAGTTCATCGCGCGCGGGGTGTATCCGTTGATGGGCAATACGGAGGAGAAGACGACGCGGATGCCATTGGCGCGGGCGAGTTGTGCGAGGCTGGCGTAATCGCCTTCAATCTGCTCGAGCGATTCGGGGCCGGTGTTGCCGGCGATGTCGTTGGTGCCGGCGAGGATGACGACGACGGCGGGGCGGAGGTCGATCACGTCCTGCCGGAAGCGGACGAGCATCTGCGGCGTGGTCTGGCCGCTGATGCCGCGGTTGATGTAGTGCTTGCCGGGGAAGGATTCGTCGAGCTTCCACATGTCGGTGATCGAGTCGCCGAAGAAGACGACGCGGGGCTCGCCGGGCGTGGGCGGGCCTAGTTGCGTGTCGGCGTCGTGGTAGCGCTCGAGTTGGCCGAAGTCGTTCATCAGCATGGATGCGTGGCCTTCGCGGTACATTTCGAGGCTGTGGGCGGATTCATACCCCTGCTGGGCAGTGGCCTGGGGGGCCGGTCCGGCCTGGGCGAACGCGGGAGCCGCAGAGAGAGACACAATCAGCAGCAGCGAAGTCTTCATGGGCAACACGGTATCACCTCAAGGCAGAGTCCACCCGTATCCCCCCCCGGGAGGTGTTTGTGGATGTATATGATTCCGCAGAGCTTGCGAGGTAATACCTTTTGGGTATTACCCCCGCAGTGGATTGCAATGAAAAGAGCCCGCCGAGGCGGGCTCTTTTTCTCTACCTAAGATCAGAATATCAGTCCCGAGCGAAAAAACTCCCAGATTTGTTCGGTCGCGGGGGCGAATAAGTCGTCCGGAATCAACCGCAGAATCTTCCGTGAAGCGGTGCGACTCTTGACAGTTTTACGCGATGGCGAGCGCGCGGATCTCTTCCCTGCGGACGGTGAGTCGCTCGATGAGATCGGTGCGGACTTCGAAGCCGCGGCCGGGCTTGTCGGGGACTTTGATCTGCCCCACGGAAGAGACTTCCACCTCCGGCTCGATGATGTCTTCCTTCCAATAGCGCTTCGATGCCGACACATCGCCCGGCAGCTTGAAATCCGCCAGCGTCGAAAGCGCAACATTGTGCGCCCGCCCAATACCCGACTCCAGCATGCC
>DASSKX010000261.1:0-8009 GCA_035689925.1 Acidobacteriaceae bacterium | reverse complement strand
GGCTCGGAGGAACTCGCACAGGAATTGGAACGTCTCGGAATAGGCGCGAGATCCAAAATGCTGCGCGAGGCGTAACAGGCAGGATTGAGGAGGGAACAGTCGATGGAACTGGGAATCATTGGGCTGGGCAGGATGGGCGGCAATATGGCCGAAAGGCTGCGCCTGGGCGGGCACAAGGTGGTGGGGTATGACTTCAGCGCCGAAGCGGTGAAGCGGCTGACGGAGGCCGGGTCGCTGGGCGTATCCACGCTGGAAGATCTGGTGAAGAACCTGAAGGCGCCGCGGGCGATCTGGATCATGGTGCCGCAGGGCAAGCCGGTGGACGAGACGATCGGCAAGTTGAAGCCGCTGATGCAGAAGGGCGATACCTTCATCGACGGCGGCAATTCGAATTACCAGGACAGTCAGCGGCGCTATCGCGAGTTGAAGGCCGAAGGATTCAACTTTGTCGATGTGGGTACCTCGGGCGGTGTCTGGGGACTAAAAGAGGGATACAGCATGATGATCGGCGGCGAGAAGCCGGCGGTCGAACGGCTCTCCCCGATCTTCGAGACGCTTGCGCCCGGGAAGGACAAGGGCTGGGGCCACGTGGGTCCGGCCGGTGCCGGCCACTTTGTGAAGATGGTGCACAACGGCATCGAGTACGGCATGATGCAGGCCTTCGCGGAAGGTTTCACCATCATGGAGCACAAACACGAACTCGAACTGGATCTCGCCCAGGTGGCGCAGATCTGGCGCTTCGGCAGTGTCGTGCGTTCATGGCTGCTGGATCTGACGGCCGATGCGCTCAGCAAGAATCCGAATCTGGAAGGGCTGGAGCCCTGGGTGGAGGATTCGGGGGAAGGACGCTGGACCGTCTTTGAGGCAATCAATCTCAACGTGACCGCGCCGGTGATTACGGAAGCTCTGCTGCGGAGGATCCGCAGCCGCGAGGAAAACAACTTCACCGACCGCATGCTGGCAATTCTGCGCAGCGAGTTTGGCTGACACGCGATCAAAGTAGACAAAGAACAGGCAGCATAACTGGTTGCTGTTTAGCTGGGCAGCGGAAGAAAGGGACGAGCATGGCGACAACGGAAGTCAGGGTTTCTCCGGAGGATGTGAAGCAGGCCGCCTCTCAGGTGAAAGAGCATATTCCCGATCCGACGGTCATGGTGATTTTTGGAGCGTCGGGGGATCTGACCAAGCGCAAGCTGTTGCCTGCGCTCTTTCATCTGGAGCAGTCGCGGCTATTGCCGGAGCAGTTCCACATTGTTGGCGTAGCTCGCCGCGATCTTGGCCAGCAGTTTACCGATGACATGAAGCAGGGCATCCTCGAGTTTGGCGGCGTCGACAAGGATGATGACAAACTGGACGAGTTCATTCGCAAGATCAGTTATCACGCGATGGACTTCGACAACAATGACGGCTACGCCAGGCTGAAGTCGCTGCTCGAGGGCTATGACAAGAATGAGGGCACGCGCGGGAATCGGCTGTTTTATCTGGCCACCGCGCCGGAATACTTCGCTGACATCGTGCACCGACTGGGCGCGCACGGAATGGCGCAGCCGCAGGTCGGCACGGCGCGGATCATTATCGAAAAGCCCTTCGGTCACGACCTGGAAAGCGCGAAAGAGCTGAACGATGACGTGAACACAGTCTTTCACGAAAATCAAATCTTTCGAATCGATCACTATCTCGGAAAAGAGACGGTGCAAAACGTGCTCGTATTCCGGTTCGCGAATGGGATATTCGAACCTGTCTGGAACCGGAACTTCATCGACCACGTGCAGATCACAGCGGCCGAGAGCATCGGGATCGAAGGGCGCGGGCCCTTCTACGAAAAAGCTGGTGCGCTCCGCGACGTGGTGCAGAACCACATGATGGAACTGCTCTCGTTTGTGGCGATGGACCCCCCGGCCAGCTTTGCGGCGGAGGCGGTGCGGCGCGAGAAGATCAAGGTCTGGACCTCAATCAAGCCGCTGAACATCTTCGACTGCGTGCGTGGGCAATACGGGCCGGGCATGGTGAAAGGCGAGGTGGTCAAGGGCTACCGCGAAGAGGACCGCGTCAATCCGGAGTCGTGGACGGAAACCTACGCGGCAGTGCGGCTGGAGATCGAGAACTGGCGGTGGGCCGGAGTCCCATTCTATCTGCGCGCCGGCAAGCGGCTGGCGACGCGGGCGACGGAAATCACGATTCAGTTCAAGCAGCCACCGATGTTGCTTTTTGGAAATCACATGCCGGGACACTGCGCCGAAATCCAGCCGAACATCCTGACCATGCGCATTCAGCCGGACGAGGGAATCTCGCTGCGGTTTGGCGCGAAGGTCCCGGGACCGCAGATGGCTGTGTGCCCTGTGATTATGGATTTTGGATACGCGCAGGCCTTTGGATCGTCGTCGGCGAACGGCTATGAGCGCCTGCTGCTGGATGCCATGCTCGGCGATGCGACACTGTTCGCGCATCGCGACGGCGTCGAGGCCACCTGGGCCCTGTATACGCCGGTGCTGGAGGCGTGGGCGAAGAAGTATCCGCAGACCTTCCCGAATTATGCGGCGGGCAGCTGGGGTCCGGAATGCGGCGATGAACTGATTGGCCGCGACGGTTACCGTTGGCATACTGTTGCGCCGCCGGCGACGAAGCCGTCGAAGTGAAGCGCAGTAGAATGCGGGGTTGCAGCGAAGCCCGTCCGGAATCATGCCAAAGACAATTCACGTTGAGTATCGTGTATTTGCAGACCAGGAGGCGCTGTCGCGCGCGACGGCACAGCATTTGGTTGAGAGCATCCAGTCAGCTGTGATGGCGCGCGGCCTGGCGCGTATTGCCATATCCGGCGGCAGCACGCCGAAGCAGGTATTCGCTCTCCTTGCGGACGAGAAGCAGCCCTTTCGCGCCGCGATTCCGTGGGATCGCCTGCGGCTCTTCTGGGTGGACGAGAGGTGCGTACCGCCGAATCACCCGGACAGCAACTTCGGCGCGGCTCGCGCGCTGCTGCTCAGCAAAGTTCCGCTGGAAGCGGACGACGTAATCCGGATTGAGGGCGAACTGGATCCCGAGGAGGCCGCGGCGAAGTATGAGTCGGCCATCCGCGCTCACTACCGGCTCGAGGGCGCGCAGGTTCCCACCTTCGATCTGGTTCAGCTGGGCATGGGCGATGACGGACATACAGCGTCGCTCTTCCCGCACACCGAAGCACTCAACGAGATGATGCGGATCGCGGTGGCGAATCACGTTCCGCAACAAAAACAGAGCTGGCGCGTGACGCTCACCTGGCCAGTCATCAACGCGGCGCGCGAGGTGTTTTTCCTGATCGAGGGAGCGAAGAAGGCTGATCCACTGGGACGAGTGCTGACCGGCGCGTACGATCCGGAGACGCTGCCGTCGCAGCTTATACAGCCGCAGAATGGGCGGGTATTGTTTCTGCTGGACCGGGCCGCGGCGGCGCATCTGCCCGCTCCAAATCCCGGCGGCACGGGCACACTGGAGATCGCACGATGATTCTCGCCGGGGACGTGGGCGGCACCAAGGTTCACTTAGCGCTGTACGGATTCGAGCACGGACATCTGGTGCATGTGCGGGACGAGAAATTTCCCGCGCATCAGTATGCAGGCCTCGAAGACGTAGCGGCTCGCTTCCTTTTCGAGAGCGGGAATCCGGAAATTACGGCCGCGTGCTTCGGCGTGCCGGGCCCGGTGCGTGGCGGGCGCTTGCGGCTGACGAATCTACCCTGGGTGCTGGATACCCGCGAGCTGTCGACACGTCTGAACATCACCCACCTTTTTCTGATCAACGACCTCGAAGCGAATGGCTACGGCGTGCCGGAATTGACGAAGGAGCAGATTTTCACGCTGAATCCGGGGGATCCGGCCGCGGTCGGGCATCGTGCGCTGGTCTCCGCGGGCACAGGCCTCGGGGAAAGCGTTCTTGTGTGGAACGGGAAAACGCATGTGCCGCTGCCGTCGGAGGGCGGGCATTGCGATTTCGCCGCGCGCAATGAGCTGGAGATTGAGCTGCTCGAGTACCTGATGAAGAAGCTGGGCGGGCGCGTGAGTTGGGAGCGCGTAGTGTCAGGCCCGGGTGTGACGAATATTTATCAGTTCCTGCGCGACGTGAAGGGCATGGAAGAGCCGTCCTGGCTGAGGGAGCGCATGCGAACCGAAGATCCGAACGCGGTGATCGGCGAAGTAGGCGAGGCGTGCACCAGCGAGCTTTGCACGCGCACGCTGGAGATCTTCACCGCAGCCTATGGAGCAGAGGCCGGGAATTTGACGCTGAAGGTACTCGCGCTGGGCGGCTTGTATCTGGGCGGTGGCATCGCTCCGAAGATCCCGAAGACGATGAAGGGCGGCAAGTTCATGGAGGCGTTTGTCGATAAGGGACGGCTGAGCGAGTTGCTGATTCAGACGCCCGTGCACATCATCCTGGAGAGCCGCGCTGCCCTTATGGGTGCCGCGGCGTTCGCTGAGGCGCGCGCCGCCGAGATCAGCGGCAAATCGGCGCGCGCAGCTTCGCGCTAAGGGCCACGCCAGAGTGGCTGTCGATTTCGTCACGCTTCAGATTGTTGCTGTTGTCTTTTTCGCGACGCTGATCCGATCTGCGTTCGGATTTGGCGAAGCGCTGATCGCGGTGCCCCTGCTTGCCCTCTGCATTCCCCTCAAGGTTGCCGCTCCTCTGGCAGTGCTGCTGTCGATCACGATTGCTGCGATTGTCGTCGTGCAGGATCGGGAGCAGATTCATCTGAGCAACGCGGGATGGCTGATTCTGGCTACCCTGCCGGGGTTGCCATTAGGGCTGCTGCTGCTGACCAGCAGCCATCAGCAGGCGGTGAAGTGCGCTCTGGGAGCCATCATTCTCGTTTTCGCGGCATTCTCACTGCTGCGGCGCGCGCCGTTGCTGCAGAGCGAACATCGCGGCTGGCTCCTGGCGTGTGGATTTTGTGCCGGTGTTCTCGGCGGAGCCTACGGGATGAACGGACCGCCTCTGGTCGTCTATGGATCGATGCGGCGCTGGCCGCCGCAGCAGTTTCGGGCCACTCTCCAGGCCTATTTCCTGCCCGCGAGCCTGTTGACGATGGCGGGGTACTGGATCAGCGGACTGTGGGTGCCTGCGATTACGCGGGATTATCTGCTTGCTTTGCCGGTGATGCTGCCGGCGGTTTTCCTGGGACGATGGATCAACCATCGGCTGCACGGCGATGCTTTCCTGAAATTCGTCTATGTGGGCCTGGCCTGCATCGGCACGCTGCTGCTGATCGAGGCCGCGCGCGGGCACGCCTGACGTCGTGCTATTTTGGAGTGCTGTCGAAGGCTCCGGTTAAGGGAGGTGCTCTGTGCTTGTGAGGCGACTCACCCTTGCGGTTCTCAGTTGCGGGCTGGTTCTGTCGGTGCCCCGCCCGGCGTTCGCGCACGCCATGCTGGTATCGAGCACGCCGGCAGCCAAGGCGATAGTGCATTCCGGCGACACAGCGATTGAGCTGCGGTTCAACTCGCGCGTAGACGGCGCGCGGTCGACGCTGATGCTGGTCAAGCCGGACGGCAAGGCGGAGAAACTGGCGCTGGATAGCCAGCACGGCGCCACGAGGCTCGACGCGCATACAAGCCTGCAGGCGGGCAAGTATCTCATCCGGTGGCAGGCACTGGCTCCGGACGGGCACATCACGCGCGGAGAAATTCCGTTCACAGTGCGATAGAGCGCCGCATTGATCTGGTTCGTTCGCGATCTCGACCTGCTGAATCTGTTGCTGCGCGCACTCTCGTTTGCGCTGGAGGCTGTGGCCTTCGGCGCATTGTTCTTTTGGGGCGTGGTGGCGAGGCCGGCGGGGCTCGATTCGGCGACAGAGGCGCGGCTTCGGCACCTTGGGGCGCGCTTTGCGCTGGCGCTTGCGCTGACGGAAGTCGTGTTGCTGGCCACGACGTCGGCGGAACTGATGGGCAGCGGCGGTATGGGGCTGCGCGAAGTGGCGTCCGCGGGGTACTTCATTTCCGGCTGCGTTTTTGCTGTGGCAGTTCTGGCAATGTTCGCCACAATGCGGATCTCAGATCGGCTGGCGCCGGCCGTCGTCGCAGCAGTGATCGCGCTGGGCGCATCGGTGTCGCTGAGTCACGCGGCATCACGGATGGATCATCGGGCGCTTCTGCTGGCCCTGACCGCGGCGCATCACCTTGGGATGGCGGCATGGGTAGGCGCCCTGCTGTTTCTGTTGCTGTCCTTGCGCGCGGACCCGCAATCGCTGATCGCGCGTGCCATGGCACGTCGGTTTTCACGGATGGCGGTGGTGGCTGTCGCGCTGCTGGTGGGCGCAGGCGCTGGGCTCTCGTGGTTCTATGCGGGATCGTGGCGCGGGATGTGGGGCACGTCGTACGGCCTGCTGCTCTCGGCGAAAATCGTGCTCACGATGATGATCCTGGCCCTCGGAGCGGCCAATTATCTCGCGATCCGGCAGGCAGGCGATACGGAGTCGTTGTTCCTTGGGCGCCTGCAGCGGTTCGGCGAGGTGGAATTGGCGATTGCATTCACAGTTCTCATTGCGGCCGCTTCACTGACCGCACAGACGCCGTCCATCGACGAGATGCCGGAGAACACGCTCACAGCGCACGGAGTCCTGCAGAGACTGGAGTGGCGCTGGCCGAGCTTCCGCACGCCGTCGTATGCACAGCTAACGCCGGCGACTCCGCTGAGCGTGGCTGTGCGCGAGGCGACGTTCACGGGAGGCAGCAAAAGCGACGCGAACGACCGCGCGTGGTCCGAGTACAACCACCACTGGGCGGGGCTGATTGTGCTCGCAGCGGGGCTGCTGGCGCTGACGGGTCGCCGGTGGGCTCAACATTGGCCGCTGCTGTTTCTGGCACTGGCCGTGTTCATCGTTTTGCGCGCCGATCCGGAATGCTGGCCGCTTGGTCCTCGTCCATTTTGGGCGAGCTTCACGGCCCCGGATGTGCTCGAGCATCGGTTCTTCGCGCTGCTGATCGCAGCATTCGCGCTTTTCGAGTGGGCTGTCCGGACAGGCAGAGTGGGATGGGCGCCGGCGCGATTTGTTTTTCCGGCGCTGTGTGCTGCCGGTGGCGCGTTGCTACTGACGCACACGCATGCACTGGGCGAGGGAACCGATGAGGTATTCGCCGAACTGAGCCATACGCCGATGGCACTGCTGGGCTCAACGGTGGGCTGGGCGCGCTGGCTGGAATTGCGGCTAAGCGAGAAGGAGTCGCGGGCGCGGCGTGTGGCGCGATGGGTGTGGCCGGTATGCCTGGTTCTGCTTGGACTGTTGCTGCTGAACTACCGCGAGACGTAGCGTTAGTTGTTCTGCGCCCCGTCGGCGCTTGCGAATGCGCTATCGTGGAGAGTTGGTCATTTTCGTTTTGAGGTTGCGCATGTTTCGCTGGCGGAATGTTGTGATCGGCGGTGCGGTGGTGCTGACGGCGCTGGCTGTGCAGGCGCAGAGGCTCTCCGATACGGTAATCCCGGAGCATTACACGCTGACGTTGCAGCCGAATCTGGACACCGCGACATTCATCGGGCGCGAACAGATCGATGTAACGGTCAAGCAGGCGGTTGACGCGATCACTCTCAACGCCGCTGAGATTCAGTTTACAAGCGTGACGGCGGTGCTCGACGGCCGTGAACGGCTGGGGAAGGTTACGACCGACGCGCAGAAAGAGCAGGCGACCTTCAGCTTTGGCCAGCAAATTCCGGCGGGTCAGCTAACGCTGAAGATTATTTACCGGGGCATTCTGAATAACGAGCTGCGCGGATTTTATCTTTCCAGGGCCGGCAAACGGAGACTGGCAGTAACACAGTTCGAACCGACCGATGCGCGGCGGGCATTTCCCAGCTTCGACGAACCGGCGTTCAAGGCGACCTTCGACATCACGCTGATTGCGCCGGAAGGTGCAGCGGCGATCTCGAACACCAATGTGCTTTCGGATGAGCCAGGGCCGTACGCAGGCGAGCACACTGTGCACTTTGCGACAACGCCGAAGATGTCGACTTACCTCGTGGCCTTTCTTGTCGGCGATTTTCAGTGCCTG
>DASSKX010000260.1:0-2178 GCA_035689925.1 Acidobacteriaceae bacterium | reverse complement strand
CAACCGCGGCAGCCCGGGCGATTTGGCACATATCTTCGCGTCTCGGCCGGGGCAGGCATTCGGCACGCCGGTCCACCGCGTGCTGTGGTCCATGCCGCTGTCGTAAACACAGAAGCCCTCGCACAGCCCGGTACCCCGCGTATTCCGAAAGCGGCGAAGCCAGGCATCCCAGCGCCTGCACGCCACGAAGGCCTTCTCCAGCAGCTCCTGGTCGCCGGTGCGTTGTGCGACCTCCCATGCGGTCGCCGCGATCGGAACAACCATCTGAATCTGAGCCCAGCCGGGTCCGCCCTGACGATTGGGAATGAGGACCTTGATGCTGGCTGGCAGCTGACCGTCCTCTTTTTGCGCCGCAAAGAATGCGAGGTGGTTGTTGCGAGCCACTGTTCGCGCTTCATCCGTGCCGAACTCGCCAAAGACCAGCGCCTCCTGCGGCGCGCATTCCTGCCAGATGCCCAGATACGTGCTGCCCTCAACCAGCACCGAGCCGTCGAACCCCGCCACACGCGTGACATTTCCATGCAGGGTCGTCAGGGCTGCGTCGTAGATTCGTTGCAGCGATGGATCGTCACAATGGAAGCTGCGCGCTGGCGGCGCAGCCATATTTCCGGCCGCACCCTTTATCTCCCCAGTGCTCCATGCGGCGGCGAGCGCGCCGCGAACCACAAATTCCCTCCGGTTCATCTCTTCCCCATTTTTGCATTGTCAAGTACGGCGGCATCTTAGCCCTGCTGCCCGCGATGCCTGCATACGGTAAGCTGTCAGATAGGTTTCGTCTGCACCTATGCTGCGAGTTCTCCTTAACGTTGGCCTCTTCGGGCTGATCACCTCTACCGGGTCCGCGCTCCTTGCTCTGGTGGCGCTCCTTCGCTTCCTGCGCCACAGGACGGCGGCGCCCCGGGCGGACTTCGCCCCGCCGGTCAGCCTGCTGAAGCCGCTCCACGGAGCCGAGCCGAATCTCGAGGCGCACCTCGAAACGTTTTTCCTGCAGGATTACCCCAGCTTCGAAGTCCTGTTCTGCGCCCGCTGTCCTGACGATGCCGGTCTTGTGATCGCACGCCGGGTGGCTCAGCGCCATCCCCATGTGCCTGTCCAGTTCCTTTGCACAGGCGACGCTACGTGGATCAACGCCAAGGTCTCCTCGCTCGAGATGATGGCTGCGGTCGCGCAGCACGATATCTTCATCGTCAGCGACAGCGACGTGCGGGTGACTCCGAACTATATCCGTGAGGTCGTCGCGCCATTCGTCGAGGACAAGGTGGGTGCTGTCACGTGTCTCTATCGCGGCGTCGCCGACCGGGGACTCTGGTCGCGCCTCGAAGCCGCAGGCATGTCCGTGGAAATGACCGCCGGCGTGCTGACCGCGGGCCTGCTCGAGGGCATGAAGTTCGCGCTGGGGCCCACCATGGCCGTCCGGCGCCGCTGCGTGCGCCGTATGGGCGGATTCGGCGTCCTGGGGCCGTACTGCTCCGACGACTTTATCCTCGGCGCCAACGTGGCCGCCCAGGGCTCGACTGTCGTCCTGTCGCACCACGTCATCGACCACATCATCCTCAATCACAGCTTCGCAGCGTCTCTCCAGCACCAGACTCGCTGGATGAAGTCCACGCGCTTCTCGCGCCCGCTTGGCCATCTCGGAACCGCTCTCACTTTCGGTACGCCCTTCGGTATCCTCGCGTGCTGGGCAGCGTGCGCGCTGCACCAGCCGGTCTTCGGCCTCGACGCCCTCGGTTACGCGCTGCTGCAGCGCATGATCCTGGGCGCACTCATGGCCGCCTTCGCGGTAGAGGAGCGCCACGTCTTCCGGACGGCATTGCTCTATCCGTTCCGTGACCTGCTCGGCTTTCTCTGCTGGGCGGCGAGCTACGCGGGCAGCACAATCCTGTGGCGAGGGCGCCGCTACCGTCTCAGCCGTGGCGGCCTGATGCACTCGCTCGATTCCGTGCCTGGCCGCAACACTGAATCGCCAATCACCACCTGACGCGCCTGCTATATATCTGCTGGGCCGGCGACCTTCAGCTCAGCCTCCCAGAGGCATTAGCACTGCGGGAAAAGCGGGCCTTCCCCGCAATCGGTTCTCTTCCCGACCGCTCGACTGCTATAGATGAGAGCGCACGGGGGACGGCGAAAATGTCTATACTGACTCCACATCCCCGCGCCGATTCGGAGTTCCATGCC
>DASSKX010000259.1:0-3132 GCA_035689925.1 Acidobacteriaceae bacterium | reverse complement strand
GGCTGACGATCGTGCCGCGCATCGTAAAGCGGATCAACAAGGCGGAGTTCAACATCCTGGCGAAGACCAGCCCTGTTGGTTACGCCATCGCCGTTCTGCTGGCCTACTGCGCCGTGGCGGGCGCCCTGGATGTCAGTCTTGTGTTTGCCGCGTTCCTGGCCGGCTTTGCCGTCGTGCACAAGAAACGCCGGCTGTTTGCCGAGGCGCTGGACTCGATCGGCAAGGTTTCCTTCGCCGTGTTCGTGCCGGTGTACTTCGCCATCGTGGGACTGAAGCTGGATCTGGCGCGGGGCGTGTCGTGGGGCATGATCGCGGCCTTCATCCTGGGAACCTGTGCGGTCAAGATCGCGTCGGTTTCGCTGGCCGGGCGCATCGCGGGTTTCCGCGGGTTGGACCTGCTGAATCTGGCGATTACGACCAACGCGCGCGGCGGGCCGGGGATCGTGCTGGCAAGCGTGGCGTTCGACGCGGGCATCATCAGCTCGCAGTTCTATACAACGCTGGTGATCGCTGCCGTGGTCACTTCGCAGATAGCCGGCGCCTGGCTGGACTTTGTGCTTCGCAAGGGCTGGCCTTTGTTGACGCCCGTTGAGGGTGCTCTGGCGGTTGAGCGGACAGGAGATAGCCCCTCGATTGCGGCCTGAAGCCCGGCTTGAATCGTTTGCCATGCCCTGGGAATCTCAATACAATAGGTAAGGAAGATTGCAGGAAAGGTCTGTCTTTAGATGCCCAAGGAAAAAATCCACCCAAATTACGCGAGCGTGCGGGTAGTCTGCGCCTGCGGCAACAACTTTGAGACCCGGTCGACCCACAAGGGCGACATCCACGTGGAAATCTGCTCGAACTGCCACCCGTTCTTCACCGGCAAACAGCGCCTGGTAGACACAGCAGGACGCGTCGAGCGGTTCCGCCGCAAGTACGCCAAGGCCGAACAGAAGTAAGACTGGCAAGCAGCGGCTGAGAGATCGGGCCTCCGCCAAGGCGGAGGCCCAAGTTCGTTTAGAGCAGTTCACGGTTCTGAGTTCGTAGTTCACAATTGGTCCACGCGTGAGCTGTCTGCGAGCGAGCTTCTACTGAGAACTGAAAACTGTGAACTGAGAACTGATCAATGGCTGGCAAGGGATTTACGGTGAAGAAGAACTGGGACAATCCCATTGAGCATGCGATGCCCGAAGGGGTCCGTGTGCCTGCCGAGATGCGGATTGGGCCGGTGCTGGTCGCCCCTGCGACGGTTCTGGCGCCAATGGCGGGAGTGACCGACACGGTGTTCCGGCGGTTCATTCGTCATGCCAGCGTCTTCACCAAAGTTCAGGGATCAGGGTTCAGCGATCAGGGATCAGAAGATGTAGACAAGCAGGAGATCGCGGCTGTCGAAGCCGAAGTCACGAATGCGCAGTCGGGCTGCGGGCTACTGATGACGGAATTCACGTCGGCCGATGGGCTTTCGCGGATGCGCGAGTCGAAGCGGCGGCGGTACCTGACGTTCTATGACGACGAGCATCCGATCGGAGCGCAGCTCTTCGGGTCGAATGCCGAGACGCTGGCCGAAGCTGCCCGAATCGTTGAGGACACCGGCTTCGATACGGTGGACCTGAATCTCGGCTGCCCGGCAAAGCGTGTCGTGGGCTGCAATGGCGGATCGGGCCTGCTCCGGGATTTGCCCAAAATTGGCGAAATCTTCCGTGCGGTGCGGAAGGCCGTGACAATTCCCTTCACCGTGAAGTTCCGGATGGGATGGAATGACGCGCAGATCGTATGCGTCGAGTTGGCCCGCATGGCAGAAGAAGAGGGCCTTTGCGCAGTCGCCCTTCACGCGCGAACTCGCGAGCAGGGCTATAGCGGTCAGGCCCGGTGGGAGTGGATCGCGGCTATCAAGCAGGCGGTCCGGATCCCGGTGATCGGCAACGGGGACATCCGAACTCCGGAAGACGCGGCGGCCATGGTGGCGCAGACCGGCTGCGATGCCGTGATGATCGGCAGGGCGGCGGCAGCTAACCCCTGGATCTTCAGGCAGATTGCACAATACACCGCCACGGGCAGCTACGATCAGCCCACCTTCGCTGACCGGCACCACATGATCCGCGCATACTTCGAGATGCTGCTGGCGGAAGCCGAGGCGTCGAAAGAGCTGCCGCGCGACGGGCGAATGGGCGAGACCGCGGGCAAAATGAAGCAGTTTGCGACCTGGTTTACGCATGGCGTGCCGGGCGGAGCGAAGCTGCGCAAGGCGATCTACACGGCGAAGACCGGAGTAGAGGTTCTGGATCAGGTGAACGCCTTTTTTGCCACCCAGCCGGCCCTCGCGGACGGAGAACCTGCTCCGATCGCGTTTCCCGAGTCAGAGCTAGTCTGCGACTAGTCCTGTGACATCACGGGTGAAATCAGACACATAGAATTCCCCTCCGATTCCGCAGCCCTGTAAACCGGAGTAACGTACCCCAAATTACTTCTGCACCTTTGTCTGACAACAACTTAGACCAAAGTGGCATGTCGTCACAGGAGACACGTGGCTATAGTTGGGTTACTGAAGATAACGAGGTCCGGCGCATGGAATGGGGTCGGGGATTCCGGCGGTGGAGGGGCGGTTCTGGAGTTCGGAATCTGGACCGGACATTCGTGCATTTGCGCTTCGAGAGAGATGGCTCATTGCAGAATCGGAGACCCAATTCGGTCAGGATTCTCGCGGCAGTAGCGCTCGGGTTAACGCTACTTGGCACGATGTGCGCGCCCGTTTACGCGCAGCGCTACAGCTTTCGCGAGTACACCCAGGGCCTTGGGAACCTGAACCTCACCGCAATTCAGCAGGACCGCACGGGCTACCTGTGGGTCGGCACGCAGAACGGCCTTTATCGCTACGACGGGAGCCAGTTTCAGCGCTTCGGAGCGACGCAGGGAATCCCAGATCGAATCATCGACAACCTGTACATGGGGCAGGACGGAACACTGTGGGTCGGGACCACCACGGGTACCTACTTCCAGCGCAAGGACGGCCAATTTGCGCCGGTCAAGCTGCCCGTTTCGCTGAATGAATTCACGCACCCTACAGGCACGACCTTCGCTTCGAACAAAAGCGACGAGGTGGTCACTGTTTCCAGCAGCCGCGGCGTAGTGCTGCGCAAGGTGGCGGTCGAC
>DASSKX010000258.1:0-2087 GCA_035689925.1 Acidobacteriaceae bacterium | reverse complement strand
CCGATGCCGCCACACTGAACCTGGGCAAGACCGTCTTCGCCGACCGTTGTGCGCGCTGCCATTCGAGCAAACTGCCGACGCCCGCGCCGGGACTTGATCCGGGCGGCTGTTCCGGTCCCGACTACATGAAGTGCTGGGGCGCATACTGGCAGTGGACCAAAACACCCGACTTCCAGAAGAAAATGGAAGCCATCGTGAAGGCTCCGGATTTTCTGGACGGCAATTATCTCTCCGCCGAATTTCGCGTCCCGGTCACGCTTCTCCAGACCAATGCCTGCAGCCCGCTGGCCACGAACGCGATTCGCGGCAACATCTGGGATAACTTCTCTTCGGAGACTTACAAGGATCTGCCGTCCGTCGGCAACATCACCTATTACGATCCGTTCAACGGCCAGCCGCACTCGTTCAAAATGCCTGGCGGGGGCCGCGGCTACACGCGCCCACCGTCGCTGATCAGCGTCTGGTCCACGGCGCCGTTCCTTCTCAACAACAGCGTCGGTCGGCTGAATCCGAAGGCAGCCAATGACTACTGGAACCCGAGCCCGTCGGTCGATGATCGCATGGCTGCCTTCCAGGATGCGATCACGAAGATGCTGTGGCCGGAGAAGCGCGACAAAGATCCGGTGATCGGCAATCTGATCGGCACCGGCGTGGCGGGTTCTCTGATTGACCGTACGACGACGAGGAGTTACATCCGCGTGGCTGCCGGCTATGTGCCGGATAACCTGAAGGGTCTTACCGGAATTGGCCATCGCCTTCTGCCCGGTGTTTTTCAGTCGAGCGGAATTCAGATTGGGCCCATACCGCCGGGAACGCCCGTCGATCTGCTGGCGAATCTCGACATGCTGGGCGATGACGCGGACCTCGCCGGCCGAATCGATCACGACAAGAAGCTTCTCGATCTGCTTCTCCGTCTGAAGCACGACCTCGAGGCGCTCGGGCCCAATCCCAGCGACGACGATGCACGGCGCGTATTTGCGAATCTGGCCGAGCCGCTGATGCAGGTAAGCAAGTGCCCCGACTACATCGTGAACCGCGGCCATTACTTCGGCACCAGCTACGCACACGGAGAGCCACCGCTCAGCGACAAAGAAAAGCTGGCTCTCATTGAGTTCCTGAAGACGTTCTGAGCGACGCAGCTTTCTCGACTGCGGAGATGGGAGTCCCCTCGTGAGCGATTTCGACTACATCGTCGTCGGGTCAGGAGCCGGTGGCGGCCCGCTCGCCGCCAATCTTGCGCGCGCGGGATGGAAGGTGCTGCTGCTGGAAGCGGGAAGCGATTCCTGCGCGGCCAGCGATATGGGCCGCATGATGTATGAGGTGCCAATCTTCCATGGCCTCTCGACTGAATATGCCGGCTGTGCGTGGAACTATTTCGTCCGTCACTACTCCGACGATGCGCAACAGGCACGCGACTCAAAGGTCGTCAAGCGAGATGGCCGCGATTTCATCTGGTATCCGCGCGCCGGCACGCTCGGCGGCTGCACGTCGCATAACGCGATGATCACCGTTGTTCCGCAGGATGATGACTGGAACCATATCGCCGACCTGACCGGAGACACATCGTGGCGTGCGGACAACATGCGTTCATATTTTGAGCGCCTCGAAAATTGCCGCTACGTGCCCGCGCCCGGAACGGTGAAGGGCGAGGTGCACCAGGTTCTCTCGAGCATCGGCCAGCTCTTTCAGGGCAAGGAGGACTGGCGCGATCAGGTCCATGGGCACGGCTTCAGCGGCTGGCTCGCCACCAGCGAAGCCGATCCGCTTCTCGTCCTCAAAGACAAAGAGCTGATCAAGCTTCTGCTGAATGGCGTCCGCGAGGCGCTCGTCGACCACATCGGGTCGCCAGAGACCGGCGTCGAGACGCGGCTCGATCCGAATGACGCACGGAACACCGATTCCAGCCCCGAGGGCCTCGTCTTCACTCCTCTGGCTGTGGCGGATGGGAAGCGCAACGGTCCGCGTGACTTTCTCCTGCGGGTCGCGAAACAGTTCCCGCAGAATCTGACGATTCAACAGAACTGCCTTGCCACGCGCGTCCTGTTTGAGGGCACACGCGCCATCGGCGTGGAATTCGTCGAGCAGGC
>DASSKX010000257.1:0-3864 GCA_035689925.1 Acidobacteriaceae bacterium | reverse complement strand
CGACCCATCCGCCCCGAGGACGAGCCTCTCATCGTGGACTTCCACGACCGCCTCTCCGAGCGCACGGTAGTCGGCCGCTATTTCACCTCGCTCGCTCTCGGCGCCCGCACCAAACACGAGCGCCTCACCCGCATCTGCTTCATCGACTACGACCGCGAACTCGCGCTCGTCGCCGAGACGAATGACCGTGCCGGACACAAGGTGATCGGCGGCGTCAGCCGGCTCATCCGCCAGGACGACGGCTCCGCAACGGTGGCCATCGTGGTCGCCGATGAATTCCAGGGCCAGGGCCTCGGCGAAAAACTGCTGCTGCGCTCGCTCTCAGCGGCAAGAGCCGAGCACCTTCACCACATCGTGCTCTACTTCCTGCCAGAGAATGCGCGCATGAACGGCCTCTCGCGCAAACTGGGCTTCGCGCTCTCCGAAGAAAAAGGTCTTATCCGCGGCGAACTCACGCTGTAGGCTCGCCGTCCTGCGGGGCAGGGATTTTCTCCCTGCCTTTTTCTTTTCGTGGGAAATTCAGCGAATCGCGGGCTCGTTCAGCCGCAGCGGTTCCGGCTTCCCGTCAGGCGATCCGGGCAGCGGCAGCCGCACCGTCACGCACGTGCCCTGGCCGAGCTGGCTGGTCACGTCAATCGTCCCGCCGCAGGAGTCCACGATGGCCTTGCAGATCGACAATCCCAGGCCGGCTCCGCCCGTGCTGCGCGTGCGCGAACTGTCGCCGCGCCAGAAGCGCTCGAACAGATGCGGCAGGTCTTCCGGAGCAATGCCGCTTCCGGTATCCCTCACCTCCAGCAGAACCTCGCTGCCTTTTGTAACGGATGCCGTTACAGAACCGCCCAGCGGCGTATGCTGCACCGCATTGAGCATCAGGTTGGCGATCAGCGAAGCGCTGGCATCCTGCGAGAGCCGGACGGGAGCCGAACCGGGCGCGTGCACAGCCAGCATGACCCGCCGAATCTCCGCCAGCCGCTCGATTTGTACGGCGACATCGCGAGCCACCTCCGCCAGGTCGCACCGCTCGTTCCGATCTTCGGCGCCGCGCTCGAATCGCGCCAGCTGCAGCATGCGCTGCACCAGCTCTTCCATGCGCTCGCAGTCATCCATGCAGGTCACAAGCCCGCTGGCGTACTCGCGCGTCGTCCTCGGACGCGAAGCCAGCAGTTGCAGCGACGACTTCACGATCGTCACCGCCGTCTTCAGTTCGTGCGCGGCGTCATGAACGAAGACCTGCTGCTGCCGGAAGGCCTCATCGAGCCGTCGCGTCGCCGATTCCAGCGCGCCGGCAAGAACCGCGAGTTCCTGCGACTCCAGCGCGCTCTCCGGCGCCGCGAAGCGCGGATGCAGAGGCGTAATTTCCGCCGCCGCGAGGCTCAGGCTCTCGAGCGGGGCAAGACCGCGCCGCAGCAGCCACGTCAGCGCAAGCCCAGTCAGCAGCAGCAGCAGCCCATTCGCCAGCAGCAGAAAGCGTTCCGCCCGGTGCATCGCCGCATACACAGGATCGAGCGACACGGCATAGAAGATCGTCACCGGCCGCGGTATCCCGGGATTCGTATCATCTGCGTCGATCACCCGCACGCCGTGCAACTGCATCCCGCGCAGCCGGGCTCCCCGGATGCGCAAATTGTGCGGCGCCTGCTCCCGGCCGAATACCTTCTCATCGCCATGGGTCCACGCGCCCGAGTGCGCCAGTACCGGTCCGCGTCCGTCCTGCACCATCCACAAGTCGCCGTTCTGCAGATCCAGCGCGTCCGGATTGACCGTGACGTTATCGCCCACGTCTTCCGCATCGTGAACCGCGCCGAGCAGCGAATCGGCACGCCCGCGCAGCGCCTGATCGAAGCCCTGCACCTGCTCGCGCCAGATGTACGCCAGCATCGCCGCGCTCATCCCCGCTGCCAGCGCACACTCCAGCAGCAGCACGATCGCGATCAGTCTCCGTCGCAGCGAATATCGTTTCATGCGCGACTCCCTGCGCCGGCCGGCGCTTCAGAGAGCAGCCGGTAGCCGCGCCCGCGCAGCGTCTCGATCCAGGGGCCGCTCTCGCCCGCATGGCCGCGATTCAGCTTACGCCGCAAATTCGAGATGTGCACCTCAATCACGTTCGAGTGGTGCTCCCAGTTGTAGTCGTACAGGTGCTCCAGCAGGACCTGTTTCGAGATCACCGAGCGCGGACGATGGCTCAGGTACTCGAGCGCTCTGTATTCCGTCGGGGACAGTTCAATCGCCCGCTCCCCGATCATGACCGTCTTCTCCACGGTATCGATCACGAGATCCGCCACCTGAATCCTCGGATGGCTCACTCCCTTGCCGCGCCGAATCAGCGCCTTCACCCGCGCCAGCAATTCGCCCAGATCAAACGGCTTAGCCAGATAATCGTCGGCGCCGGCATTCAGCAGGCTCACTACCGAAGTCTTCTCCGCAACCGCGGTCAGCACCATCACCGGAGCGGTCTGCCCGCCCGCCCGCATCGACCGCAGCACCTCCAGGCCGTTCCTGCCAGGCAGCATCAGGTCCAGCAGGATCAGGTCGTAACTGGCCTGGCGCGCAAACTCCACGCCCTCGGGGCCGCTGAGAGCCACATCCACGGCCAGCCCTGCGCTCTCGCGCAGAGCAGCGGCGATGTTCTCCGCCACCCGGACCTCGTCTTCCACGACCAGCACCCGCATACTGCCGCCTGTCCATTCATTTTGCCTGAATCCGCTGGGTACGAATGGGAGGTTTTCGCGCCCTCCGGGAATTCAGGGCCGACCCGCCGCCGATACAATGGAGCTATCATGCGCCGTGTCTACATGGACGCCAACGCCACCACCCCTCTTTTGCCCGAGGTGCTGGACGCCATGCGCCCATTCTTTATTGACGCTTTTGGCAACGCTTCGTCCATCCACCAGCACGGACAGCACGCCCGCGCCGCTGTCGAGCGTGCTCGTGAACAGGTAGCGGCCCTGCTCCATTGCCGCCCCACTGAAATCGTTTTTACTTCCGGCGGCACGGAAAGCGATAACACGGCCCTCTTCGGCATCCTCCGGCCCGGCGATCATCTCATCACCTCCGCCATTGAGCACCATGCGGTTTTGCACACCGGCGAGAAGATGCGCGACCGCGGCGTCCAGGTCACGTTCCTGCCGGTTTCCGGCGACGGTGCCGTCGATCCCATGGACGTCTACCGCGCCCTGAAGCCGAACACCAAGCTGATCAGCGTCATGATGGCGAACAACGAAACGGGCGTCATCCAGCCCGTCGAGGCCATCGGCAAAATCGCCGCGGAAGCCGAGGTCTGCTTCCACACCGACGCCGTCCAGGCCGCCGGCAAGATTCCCATCGATGTGAAGGCAATCGGCTGCCACCTGCTCAGCATCTCCGGCCACAAACTGCACGCTCCGCAGGGGATCGGTATCCTTTATGTTCGCCGCGGCACCCGCTTCGAACCGCTCCTCTTTGGCGGAGCCCACGAGCGCCAGCGTCGCGCCGGTACGGAAAACGTTGCAGGCATCGTCGGTCTCGGCAAAGCCGCCGAGATGGCCCTTGCCGGTTTCACCGATGGCACCGAAGACTGCATCACCCTCATGCGTGACCGTCTCGAACAGGGCCTGCTCAGCAGTGTTGAGTACTGCGGCATCAACGGTGGCGGACAGCCGCGCGTCCCCAACACCACCAACCTCCACTTCGATCATCTGGAAGGCGAGGCGCTGGTCATCGCGCTGGATCTCAAAGGATTGGCCGTCTCCGGCGGTTCCGCATGCTCCTCCGGATCGACTGAGCCGTCCCATGTGCTCAAGGCCATGGGTCTGCCGCTCGCGCGCTCCCGTGCCAGTCTGCGCTTTAGCCTCAGCCGCCTCAACACCGATGCCGACGTGGACTTCG
>DASSKX010000256.1:0-3980 GCA_035689925.1 Acidobacteriaceae bacterium | reverse complement strand
CCGGCGGATTCGATGTGGATGGCGAGGAGCTGTGCGGTGTGTCCGGGGAAACACTCGACGGAGATCCCGGGGATGATCGGGTCGGTCTGGCCCGGCCGTGTATCGAGCAGAGTCATCTGGCCGGATTCAACCAGCGGATCGTAGTTGTCGCTGATGTAGCTGATGGCGTCGCGCTCGAGCTGCAGGTGTCCGTGCTCGACCTCGCCGCGATGCGCGAAGTAGCGGGCGTTAGGGAAGGTGGGGACGACGCGGCCTTCGGGTGTGCGGGTGGTGTTCCAGCCGGAGTGGTCGAAGTGGAGGTGGGAGTTGATGACGATGTCGACTTCTTCGGGACGGATGCCGGCGGCGGCGAAGGCGTGCGGGAGGCGCTCTTTCGCCGCGTAAATGTCGCGCAGCTTCGGCGGGAGTTTGTTGCCGATGCCGGTTTCGATGGCGACGGTGTGCTTGCCGGTGCGGACGATGACGGTGTTGAGGCCGAGGAGGATGCGGTTCTCGGCGTCGGCGAGGGCGCGTTTCTCCCAGAGGGGCTTTGGCACCACGCCGAACATGGCGCCGCCGTCGAGCAGGTACCATCCGTCGCTGAGGATGGTGAGTTCGAAGTCGCCGACCGCGGTGCGGCCGCGAATCAGGTCGTCGGAGTCGGCGCGTTCGGCGGGGTGGGGCATTCGATCAGCGGCTGGAGTCGTTGGCCTTGTCGTCGTCCTGTGGGTTCATGACGTAACGCTCGAAGTGATCGACGATTTTCTGGAAGAGGAGCACGCGGTCATTCGGTGCTTCGATGGAGTGGGTCATGCGCGGGAAGACGTTGTAGTCGTACGGAATGCGCGCTTTGATGAGCTGCTCGAGGAACTGGACGTCGTTCTGGATATGGACGTTGTCGTCGCCGGTGCCGTGCATGAGGAGCAGGTGACCGCGGAGGTTAGCTGCGGTGGTGACGGCGGAGTCGTTGCGGTAATTCTGCGCGTCGTCGGAGGGCAGACCCATGTAGCGCTCGGTGTAGATGGAATCGTAGTTGCGCCAGTCAGTGACGGGGGCGACGGCGACTCCGGCAAGGAAGCTGTTGCTGTGCGAAAGCGCGAAGAGGGTGAAGCTGCCGCCCCAGCTCCAGCCCCACCAGCCGAGGCGCTGCGGATCGAGCTGCGGCAGATCGCGCAGGACCTGGTCGACGGCGGCCATCTGATCGGCGAACTGGGGCGGGCCGAAGTTGTGGTAGCAGACCTGCTCGAAATCGCGGCCGCGTCCGGCCATGCCGCGATTGTCGATGTGCAGAACGGCGAAGCCGTGTTCGGCGAGAAGCTGGTCGAAGTAGAAGGTCTTGTCGCGCCATTCGTCGCGCGCGCTGCCGACGTCGGGTCCACCGTAGGGATTAACGATCAGAGGGACGGAATGGGCCTGGGGTTTGCCGGGCGGCAGCAGGATGTTGCCGTAGAGAGGCGTCTTGCTGTCCGCAGCCGTCAGCTTGAGCAACTGGGGCTCGATGAGGCGATGGCCCTGGAGCTTTTTGGAGCGCCAGAAGGATGCGCATTCGCCTGTGGCGGAACACATGGCGACGACAGGCGGCGTCATGCGTGAGGAGTAGGTGTCGATGAAGGCGCCGCCGTGCGCCGCGAAGTCGGGCTTGTGCACTCCGTCGAAATGCGTGATCTGGCGGCGATTGCTGCCGTCGAGCTGCACGGCCCAGACTTGTTCCTGGCGCGGGTCGCCCTGGTTGGAGAGGTACCAGACGGTCTGCGCGATGGGGTCGACGGCTTTGACGGCTTCGACTTCGTAATCGCCGCTCTCGAGCTGATTCGCGAATTTCGCTTCGGCGCGGAGAGGGTACATCCAGTCGAAGGTGTAGCGATCGATGTGGGTGTGGCCGTCGCGCCAGCTGAGGATGAGGAACTGATGGTCGTCGACGAACGTGACGTCGTAGGCGGTATTGAAGTACTTCGGCTCCGTCTGGGAGAGGACCAGCTTGGCTTCGCCGGTGCGGGTATCGGCAAACCAGAGGTTCAGGTGTTTCTGATTGCGTGAGAGGGTCTCGACCCAGACGACGTGGGAGTCCATCCAGCCGAAGCGGGGGATGTAGTCGTTGCCGTAGTCGAGCGGAATTTTGAGCCAGCGGGTGGCGCCGCCGTTCGCCGGGACAACGCCGACGCGGACTGCGGGATTGGGATCGCCGGGCTGGGGATAGCGCTGCTGGTCGATGTCGGGGTGGGTGGGGATCCAGTCGACGAGTGGGTATTTCGGGACGGCGGCCTCGTTGCTCTGGAGATAGGCGATCTGCTTCGAGTCCGGCGACCAGAAGTAATTACTGCGGACGTTCAGCTCTTCGAGGTAGACCCAGTCAATGCCGCCATTGAGCATATTCTCGTCGCGGGAATTGCTCAGCTCGATGGATGGGGAGGAGCCGTCGCTGCGCTGGACGAAGAGGTTTTGGTTGCGTACCCAGGAGACGTACTGGCCGTTGGGCGAGAACTTCGGGTCATCGCCGCTCTGCATGCCGGTGTTGCCGATCTGCACGCCGGTTTGGGTCTTCAGGTCGAAGAGCCAGAGCTGACCGTTGGTGTCGAAGAGGACGTGCTGCGAGTCGGGCGCCCAGCTGTAGTCGGGCTGGTCGTAGCGATTGCGATGGTCGCGGTCTTTCTCGGAGATGTTGGTGTCGAGGAGCGCGGAGATTTTCTGTGCGGGGAGCAGCCGCCTGGGCTGCGCGCCGGGGTCGGCAAGCCCCATCAGATTGCCGTCTTCGTCGATCCAGCTGGCGAGCTTGCCGTCGGGCGCCCAGCTGATGCCTTCGGGAGGATTGCCGGTAGCGCTGCCGTCCTGCCCGAAGATTTCCTCGACTGTCCAGGGGTGCGTGGATTGCGCGGCGAGGGGCGGAGCGGCAGATCCGAAGGCGGCAAATGCAAAGAGAAGCAGGCAGGTCCCGGGATTACGGCAGATCGTGCGGTGCAAAGAGTACTCCCTGGTCCGCCGGCTCCTTCGCGTCGACCGGCGGCTGATGTGAAAGAGCATTCTATCCCCTGGGCGGGACGGCGGGGTCAGTGGGCGGCGGCGGGCCCGCCTTTGTGCTTCTTCATGAGGAAGATGAGGGGGATCATGCAGCCTGCGCCCAGGGCCAGGAGCGCGATGACATCGAGATAGGCGAGCTGGGTGCTTTGGCGGACGAGCTGGCGGTAGAGCGTGCTCTGAGCGAGGGCACTAGCGCTGGGGGGCGTCATGCCGCCGCGGTGCTCCAGGTAGCCGGCGAGACCGGCGCGGCTGGAGCGGACCAGGTTGCTGGCGCCGTTGACGTACATGGCGAGGCGCTCCTGGTGGAACTGAGCGCGGCGGGCGAGGACGGTGACGAAGAAGGAGGTTCCGCAGCTGCCGCCGATGTTGCGGGCGAGATTCATGAGGCCGGAGACGTCGTTGTTCTTCTGGCGGGGGACATCGGTGTAGGAGAGGGTGTTGATGGGGACGAAGAGGAAGGCAAGACCGGAGGCCTGGAAGATGCGCATCCAGGCGACGTAGCTGTAGCTGGCCTGGACATCGATGGTGTGGAGGGCGGCGAGCGAGGCGGAGAGGATCGCGAATCCGAAGGCGATCATGTAGCGCGCATCGACGCGGCTGACCAAGAATCCGACGAGCGGCATCAGGAAGAGGATGGCGATGCCGCCGGGGGAGATGACGAGTCCGGCTTGCTCGGCGGTGTAGCCCATCATCTGCTGCACGAAGAGCGGGATGAGGACGGTGGTGCCGAAGAGGGTAAAGCCGAGGACGAACATCAGCAGGAACGAGATGCCGAAGGTGCGGTTGCGGAACATCGTCAGGTCGAGGATGGGGCGGTGTCCGCGGCGGATCTGGACGATCTCCCAGGCGATGAGCGTGACGAGGGCGGCGGCGCAGAGGATGAAGAAGGTGGTGATGAGGTGGGAGCCGAACCAGTCGTCTTCCTGACCTTTATCGAGGACGAACTCGAGGGAGCCGAATCCGATGGCGAGGAGGCCGAAGCCCAT
>DASSKX010000255.1:0-2808 GCA_035689925.1 Acidobacteriaceae bacterium | reverse complement strand
ATGATGACGGAGGATTCCTGGGTGAGGGACTTGATCTTCTCGAAGACTTCCGGCGGCACGGCGGCTTTGGGGACGATGCCCTGAATGGTTCCGGTGCCATCGCGGAAGATGGGGAAGAGCAGCTTGCCGCTCTCGCGCAGGTTGTAGAGCCAGCCGTGCAGGGTGACGGTCTGGCCTTCGTGTTCGCCGATGCGCGCGATGGTGGAGAGGGGCGCGTCGGCGGGTGGCGCGGGTACGGTGGCCATGGATGCGGAGGAAGCCGGTGCGGTGCTTTCGGTGTTTGTTTCAGCCATGATGGTGATCCCTAAAACTTGTCGAAGGCGCGCCTGGCTTTTTCGGCGACGCTGTCGGTGGTTTCGCCGAGGGTGTAGTGGATTTCGAGGACGCCCGCGGGGGATTGTGGCGCGCTGCGCAGCTCCTGGAGCGTGTCGTCCCAGCTGATGGTGCCTTCGCCGGGCCAGAGGTGCGCGTCCTTGTCGCCCTTGTTGTCGTGCAGGTGCGAGGAGCGGATGCGGTCGCGCAACTCTGTCAGCGCGGAGGGCACTCCATCGGCGAGGTGGGCGTGACCCACGTCGAGGCAGACGCCGATGGTGTCGAGGTGGGCGACGTTCAGGATTTCGAGCAGGTGCGCGGGGGTGGCCACGTCGCTCTGGAGATTTTCGATGAGCAGCCGGACGCCGAGGGGGCTGGCATAGGTGCGCAGGTGTTCGAGCGCGGTGATGGCGTGCTCGAGGGCGCGGGGTCCCCAGGTGTCATCGCGCTCGCCGAGATGAATGATGAGGAAGCGGATGGGGATCTGCTCGGCGACCTCGAGGGCGCGCTTGATCTCGTCCATGCCGTCGATGCGGCGGGCCTTGTCCGGGTGGATGACGTTGACGGCAGGCGTGCCGCCGCGGCCCATCTCCGCGTCCGGGAACATGGGAGCGTGCATCGAGAACGGCTCGACGGTATTGGAGCGGAACCAGTCAGCGAGCTCACGGACATGCGGGCGGCTGGTGTAGTCGAAGTGCTGGCGCGCAGCAAAAAGCTCGACGCCCTGGGCTCCGGCTCGGGCAAAGACGTCGAGCAGGCCGGGATGGAGGCGTTGCTGCAGAAAAACATGGGACGAGATGGCTTTCAGCATGTAGACGACCCGGGTTGGGGGCGTGGTTCTATCTTCTCACCCTGGCTTGAGAATCCGGCGAGGCTCAGCTTCGGGCGTCTGCCGAAGGGCCATAGATGGCGGGCACGGTTCCGCCCATGGGACGGAGATACGCGCTCAGCTGCCCGCGGTGGTGAATGGCGTCGAAGAGGATCATCCACAGAAACTGGGAAATGGGCTGCGCGGAGACCATTTTGCCGTTGAAGAAGAACTGCGCGGGGCGATCCCAGGCGGCATCGTCCATGTTCTCTACGGTGCGGATGAGTTCCTGGTGATGCTGTTCGTAGGTTGCGAGCATCTTCTCGAGGTCCGGAGCGGGTTCCATGCGCCATTCCGTGCGGCCGTTCTGGGCTGCTTCCACGCAGGATCGCAGTTCCATGGTCAGGGTCCAGACCAGTTGCTGGGCGGAAGGCGAGCGCTCGTGCGGGCGGTAATCGAGGCGATCCGCAGGCAAGGCCCGCAGGACCTTCAGAAAGACGGGCAGTTCGGCCTTTCGCCGGTCCAGGAAAAAGAGACGCGTGCTCATTGGCTGACCTCTCAATCCCATCACTCTACGACAGTTCCGGGTGAGCCGGGCAGGCGCAGAGCACCAAAACGCAGGGAAGCGGTCATCCAAGCAGTAGTTGCCGCTCGATGGGGTGGATTGCCAATACCGTCCAGCACGCGCTGGTGCACTGGGGATACCTCGCGCTCGTCATCGCGCTGTTCGGCGAGGATGCGGGGCTGCCGCTGCCCGGCGAAACGGTGCTGATGTTCGCCGCGTTTCTGGCGCACAAGACGCACAAGCTTTCGCTGCCGCTGCTGATCGTGATCGGCATTGCCGCGGCGGTGATGGGCGACAACCTGGGCTTCTGGGTGGGGCGGAAGCTGGGGCCGCGCGTGCTGCGGTGGCTGCTGCCAAATTTCACATGGAAGACGACCTGACTGCGGCGAAGGACCAGATCCGGCGGCATGGGGCGGCGACGGTGTTCTGGGCGCGCTACATCTTCGGGCTGCGGACGATCGCCGGGCCAGTGGCGGGCGCACTGGGTATGGAGTGGCGGAAATTCCTGGTGGCGAACGCCCTGGGGGCGGCCACGTGGGTGACTGCGATTGCGGTGATGGGCTACGAATTCGCCAACAAATTTCAGTCGCTGCTGGATTACTTCGAGAAGGCGTCGTGGGCCATTGCCGCCGGCATTGCGGGCATCGGGTATCTGCTGTGGCGGCGCGCGAAGAAGCAGGCGCTGGCGCGGAAGAGCGCCTCCGGCGAGTCGTCGCAGGCGGCGTGAAGCGGACCGAGGCACGCCGATCCTGGTTGACAAGGCAGCGTCCAGCGGCGTATCTCCTGGGCTCCCCCGGAAATGGAGAATTCCTATGCGCATGCTCATGCGTGTGTCGATCCCTGTCGAGGCAGGGAATGCAGCGGCGAAGGCCGGAACGCTGGGGTCGATGGTCGAACGCATCCTTGCCGAAGTGAAACCGGAGGCGGCGTACTTCTATGCCGACGATCACGGCAATCGCTGCGGCTCAGTGGTTTTCGATATGAAGGACTCGTCGGAAATCCCCGCCCTGGCCGAGCCGTGGTTTCTGGCGTTCAACGCGAAGATTTCGTTCCGGCCGGTGATGACTCCGGCGGACCTGGCTAAAGGCAGCCCGGGGATCGAGAAGGCCGTGAAGCAGTACGG
>DASSKX010000254.1:0-7069 GCA_035689925.1 Acidobacteriaceae bacterium | reverse complement strand
GTGTTCGCGAAGGAAACGCAGGTCCTTCGACTGCGTCGCTGCGCGACTCCGCTCAGGATGACAACGCTTTTTGTTGACGGTCATTCGACGGGCGGGTCAGCGGTTGTTCCAGTCGTCGAAGCGGGTGAGGTCGAGGGCGTCGTCGAGGACGCCGATGGTCACGATGGCGAAAGTGAAGACGGTGGTGCCGGGTTCGAGGTGGCCTCCGAAGGCGTGGTCGGGGTTGGCGAGGACGATGTGGGGGTGGACGCGGCCGCTGAGGACGAGTCCGGACATGCCGATGATGTCGGCGGGGGCGGTGGGGTCTTTGGTGAAGATGTCTTCGGGCGGGAGGTCGCGGTTGTCGACCTGGTGGACCTGGTAGCCGCGCACGGAGCCCATGCCGGAGAGGATGACGGCGTTGTGGATGTGGCGGTCGCGGACGGCCTGCTGGAGTCCGGCGAGGAGGTCGGTGTTGTATTTGAAGCGCAGCAGGACGATGCGCTGGATGTGGGCGTCGAGGGATTGCACGTCGGGGACGGCGGGGTTGTTGGCGCGGGTGTCATCGGCGGGGTTGGCGGCGTGGTGGGGGACGGTGTGGCGGGTTTGCTGGGCGGGCGCCGTGAGGGCTGCGGCAGTGAGAAGAAAAGCGACCAGTGGCATGCGCGTCATGAGTTGTTCTCCTCCGGTGCGGCTGATTTACGGCAGACTGAAACGCAGGTCCTTCGACTCCGCTTCACTTCGTTGCGCTTCGCTCAGGATGACAAGTCTCATCAGTCCCGGATGCGTGGTCCAGTTTAGGATGGTCAGCGGTTTGGTGCAGGAGTGCGGATGAGGCTGAGATCGGGGTGGGGAATTCCGGCGGCGTTGGTGATGGCGCTGCTGTGCGCAGGTGCGGCGCACGGCGCGGTGCATGTCTGGGAGAAGCAGGAGGTGACGCTCACGGCGGCGCGGGACTTTGCGAATCCCTACACGGATGTGACGGTGTGGGTGGATCTGACGGGGCCGCATTTTCATAAGCGGGTGTATGGGTTCTGGGATGGCGGGCGGACGTTTAAGGTGCGAGTGGCGGCAACGGAGCCGGGCGAGTGGCGGTGGACGAGCGGGTCTGATCCACAAGATGCGGGATTGGACGGGAAGAGCGGCGCGTTTACGGCGGTCGCGTGGAGTGAGGCGGAGATCAAGGCGAATCCGCTGCGGCGGGGATTTCTGCGGGCGTCGAAGAATGGGCATGCGCTGGAGACGGCGGATGGGACTCCGTTTCTGGTGGTGGGCGATACGTGGTGGGCGGCGGGAACGAATCGGTACAAGTGGTATGACGACGATCGCCAGCGGGCGATGGGGCCGGAGGCAGGCTTTAAGGATTACGTGCGGTTTCGGAAGGCGCAGGGCTATAACTGGATCAATATGATTGCCGCGTTTCCCAACTGGGAGACGGACGGGCAGCCATGGCATGTGACGATGCCGGATGGGACGACGGTGCGGTCGGCGTGGCTCGAGTTCGGCACGGGCAGCGCGAAGAACATGGACAACGAGGGCGGGCGGCCGTTCGCGTTTCCGGGCAAGGTGCCGGGATACGAGCAGATGTTTCCGGATGTGGATCGGATCAATCCGGCGTACTTCGACGCGATCGACCGCAAGATCGACTATCTCAATCGCGAGGGATTCGTCGTGTTCATTGAGGTGTCGCGGCGCGATGCGAGCCTGGTGTGGAAGAAGTATTACGGATGGCCGGATTCGTATGCGCGGTTCATCGAGTATGTGTGGTCGCGCTATCAGGCGAACAATGTGGTGCTGAGCCCGATCCATCTGGACATCATCAGCGAGACGGTGGGGCCGAAGGATTACGACCTGGCGATTGACGAGGTGATGCGGAAGTACGGGCCGCCTCCGTTTGGGACGCTGCTGTCGGCGAATGCGAATCCGTCAACGCTGGAGAACTGGGGCTGGCCCAGTTGGGTGACCTTGCAGCAGATCGGGAATCAGCGGGAGCACAACAGCTACTGGTATCTGACGGAGATTTTCAACAGCGTGAAGCCGCCGGAGCCGGCGATCAACGGCGAACCGTACTACTCGGGCTATAAGGATGTGCGCGGACTGGGCGGGAACGGCTACAAGTACGGCGCGCCGGGCGGGACGGAGCGGGATGCCGAGTTTGTGCGGTCGGCGATGTACGGGAGCTTTTTGTCGGGCGGGCTGGGCGGATTTGTCTACGGCGCCGAGGGAATCTGGGGCGCGGATATCGAGCCGACGGCGCCGACAAAGATGTGGGACGCGTTTCAGTGGGTGTCGGGGGCGCAGGTCAATCATCTGCGGGCGTTCGCGGGGGCGGTTGGCAATCGGTATGAGGATCTGGAGCCGGATGAGGATCTGGTGATGCCGCATGAGAACGCCGAGGTGCATGGGTACGAGGGATGGGCATACTGCGCGCGGACGGGGGACAAGCAGATTTTTCTGGCGTACTTCGAGAAGGGAGCGCCGCGGGCACAGCTGCGCGGGGCGCTGCTGAACGCGGAGTACCGGGCGGCGTGGTTCGATCCGCGGAAGGGGACGTGGCAGGATGCGGGCGTGCTGCGGACGAGCGCGACGGGAACGGCGGAGTTGCCGGAGCCGCCGGGAGATGCCGATTGGGGGCTGAAGTTAGTAGCGGTGCGGTGATTTTCGTTGAATCCCATGTCTCCAACAACGGGAGACATGGGGCACCTCGGTAATCCGGCACCTGGCATGAGGACACTTTGTGGTTTTTGGGCTGCCAGGAACCTGCCAAGTCAACGCCAAGCATAGATTCCTGATTCAATGAATCCCCGGAAAGTGTTATCCCTAATTCGAACCAGGTGATGGACGATGAGCGAACCGACGCTTCATGCAGGAACTCCCCCTCGAGTCCCTCGGCTCGCCATCCGGACGATCAGAATTATCTGATCCCCGGGCGATCGCTGAGGCGTACTGATCCGCGAGACATCGGGCCCGGGGCGGGGCGACGCGTCGTCATCGGTTTGGGGCCTGAGTGGTAGACGAACCGCGGACTGCCCGCACCAAAGTGCCCATCTGTCCCGCTGCCGGTGCCAGCGAAGCCAGTCCCTAAGTTCAGAAGACCACTGCTGTCCAGTTCCGTTGATCGGATGAACGTTGGAACGAGGAGTGAGGGATGGCCGCCGCGGATTACGTTTTTGGTGCGCTGGAATTTGAACCGCGACCGGCAACGCCGGTCGTCGTCGAAGAACCGCAGGTTTCAAACGTCGCGCTGCTGGAGCGGATGAAAGCGGGCGACCAGGCGGCATTCGGTGCGCTTTACGATCGCTATTCCGCCATGGTCTACCCCATGCTGCTGGGCGTGCTGAAGGAGCCGCAGGCCGCGGAAGAGGTGCTGCGCGATCTGTTTGTACAGCTATGGCACAGCGCAGCGGATTTCGACGTCTCGCGCGGATCGCTGCCGGCCTGGCTCATGGTCATGGGACGAACCCTGGCAATTGCGCGACTGCGGATGGCGCAGGGACACGATCCGGAAGACGAGCTGCAGACGTATCCAGCCCATGCGATGCCCTCTCCCTTCGATATGGAGAACGAGGCGCAGACCCGGACGGTGATGCTGGCGCTGCGCGGGGCGATGGCGGAGCTTCCCGAGGAAGATCGGCAGACCGTGGAGCTGGCCTATTTTGAGGGGCTCACCGAGGCAGAACTGAAATGGCGGACGGGCGGTTCGCGCGAAGTGGTGAACGCCCGGCTGCTGAAGGCCCTGAAGTCGCTGATCGAGACTTATGGTCGAACACGTCAACCTGGAAGAATCTGAGCTTTACGCGCTGGGCGTGCTGGACGGCGATGCACGGCACGCCGTCGAGGAGCATCTGCGCGCGTGCGAGCCGTGCGCGCACCACATCGCGCTGGCGCATCAGATGGTTTCGCTGGTGGGGCTGACGTCGGCTCCGGCGCGGCCGTCGCCTTCGGTCCGCGACAAGGTGATGCGGCGGGTGCGCGCCGCTCATGCCGAACACTGGGTCGAGACGAAGCCCGTGCAGATTGCCGAACTGCGGGTGCAGCCGGAGCCGGAAAAGCAACCGGAACCGGAGCCCGTCGTGCAGCCGGTGCAGGAAGCGCCGGATCGGCGTGTGCTGTGGCTGGCGGTCGCGCTGACGGTTCTGCTGGCGGCCGGGGCTTCGGCAGGGCTGTGGGTGACGCATCGATCGCACCAGAAGCAGGCGGCGATCGCGGAGCCCCAAACGCAGGAAACCCAGCCAGTCGCAGCGGCACCTGCGACGGCAGCGGCGGCCAACGCGGCGGCGTCCGGACAGACCAATACCGGACAGACAAATGCCGGGCAGGCGAACAAGGGAACAACGGGTCCGAACCGTGCCGCGGCGGCAACAGCGCCGGCGGCAGAAGCGGCGGCGACGGCTGCTGCATCGGAGCCGGAAACGCTGACGAGTGCGCTGGACACTCCGCAACGGATTGTGCGGAGCGCCGCGCCTAAGAACGATGCGGCGCCACCGCCGCCGTCGCTGGCGATGGGTGCGGATCTGGGAGCGGGGAGCGCCGCGATGCCGGCTCTGCCCGGATCGAGTGCCGAACCCAGGGTGCAGGAGGCGGCTCCCACCGGGCCGATTCGTGTCGCCGGAGGGGTGGCAGCGGCGCGGCTGCTCGCTCCGATTCAGGCGACGTATCCGGATATTGCGCGCCAGTCGCACATTCAGGGGACGGTGGTGGTGGACGTGATCATCTCGACGACAGGGCGGGTGCGGTATTCGCACGTCGTGAGCGGACCGGCGCTGCTGACCGGGGCTGCGCTGAGTGCGATCCAGCGGGCACGCTACCGGCCGTTCATCGTGAACGGCGCAGCGGTGGAAGCGGAGACGACGATTACACTGAACTTCACGCTCAATTGAGAACTCGCGGCTGAGCGGAGGCCCGCGCGATCTGCGCGGGACGAGAGGCTAGCGCTGGCTGGCCTGGCCGGAGAGGACGCGCTGGTTGTAGTCCGCCGAGGCGCGGCGCGGGATGGACAGCGACTGCCATTTGCCTCCGGCGAAATGCTTCGCAAGCAAAACAATCTGACCGACGTGATGCGGGTAGTGCGCCAGCTGGCGATTGATCGCCTGCATGACGGAGTGCGGCTCGCCGCGGATGGTGACGGTGCGGGCGAGGTCGTCGTCGGTGAGCGCGTGGAGCGCTGAGAAGAGGCAGGACCATCCGGCTTCCCAGGAGGCGAGGACGGCGGCGCGCGTGGCGGGCGGGTCTTCGAATTCGGAGTCGCGGTTGCGGTCGGGTTTTTCGCCGTCGGTGGTGAGGAAGTCGGTCCAGCGCGAGCGCATGTTGCCGGCCATGTGCTTCACGATGATGGCGATGGAATTGGCTTCGCTGTCGATCGGCGTGAAGAGCTGCTCGTCGGAGACCTGATCCATGGCGCGCTCGGCGAGCCGCTTGTAATAGACGAAGAGCGAGATGGAGTCGTCGAGGTAGGACGTGGTGAACTGGTGCGCCATGCGAGAAAGTTTAGCCCGGAAATGCGAAGTGTTGCTCGGGTGGGGTTCGCGGGTCGTGTTGCGCCAGGAAGGTCCCTCAGGGGTCTTACGGCACGACGGAAATTGTGTCCTGATACAAACGGCGTGTGATCAGAGGGTTCCGCATTCTGACAAAAAGAACGGCGTCTGCCAGGAGGGAGCACAGACGCCGCGAGTCAAACGATCATTGGGCGCGGAGGGCGTCGACGGGATTCGTCGAGGCGGCACGGCGCGCCGGGAAGAAGCTGGCTCCGAGGGCGAGCAGGAGCACGAGGATCGCGGCCACGGTAAGGACGAGCGGGTCGAGGGTACTGACGCCGAAGACCATGGTGCGGAGGAGGCGCGAGGCGGCCATCGCGCCGAGGAGCCCGATGACGCAGCCGACGCCGGCGAGCTTCGCTCCGGAGAGCAGCACGAGGCCGACGATGCCGCTGCGCTGCGAGCCAAGGGCCATGCGGATGGCCATCTCCTGCACGCGCAGGGCGACGGTGAAGGCGATGACGCTGTAGATGCCGAGGATGGCGAGGAGCAGAGCGGCTCCGGCGAACGAGGAGATGAGGATGGTGTTGAAGCGGCGCGGCGCTTCGGAGTCGCTGAGCGCGTGGTCCATCGTCTCGATGGGATTGAGCGGAAGCTGCGGATCGAGCGAGCGAACGGCGGCGCGGAGCTGATTCTGCATCAGCTGAGGATCGAGCGAGGTGCGGAGGACGATCCAGCCACCGTTGCCGTTGAGGTCGGTGGCGGGATTGGCGAGTGAGCCGAGGAACGGCTCCATCTGGTCGATGGTGACGTAGGTTTGCTGGCGCGGCTCGGCGTCGGGAGAGCCTTCCTTGACGTCGGCGACTTCACCAACGACGGTGGCCCAGGGGGTTTGCATTTCCTGGGTGCCGATGCGGAGGCGCTTGCCGATGGGGTTCTGGCCAGGCCAGGACTGCTGCGCGAGGGCGTGATCGACGACGACGACGAGCTGGGTGCCGGCTTTATCCGCTTCGGTGAGGTAGCGTCCATGGAGGAGCGGCGTGCCGATGGCTTTGAAGTAGTCGCCCTGGATGACGATCATGCTGGTGAGGTCGATAGCGCCGGCTTTGGCCGGGACGTAGCCTTCGGCGACGAAGGCGGAGTTGCCCTGGTTGCCGTTGGCGGGCATGAACGAGGTGAGGCCGGCAGCGGTGACGCCGGGCATGGCGCGGAGGCGATCGAGCAGATCGCGGTTGAAGCGATCGACGGCGACCTGCGTGGCGTATTGCTGGTGCGGCAGGCCATAGGCGCCGACGAGGGTGTGATCGGGACGGTAGCCGATGTCGGCCTCGCGCATTTTCTCGAAGCTGCGGAGAAGCAGTCCGGAGGCGGCGACGAGGACGATGGCGGTGGCGATCTCCACAATGACGAGGCCGGAGCGCAGGCGCGCGTGCCCGCTGCCGGTGGTGCCGGTGCGGCCGCCTTCCTTGAGGCTTTCGTTGACGCTGGTGCGGATGGCGGCGAAGGCGGGAGCCAGTGCGCAGACAAGCCCAGTGAGGACAGCAAGACCGAGAGCGAAGACAATGACCAGCCAGCTGAGTGAGATCTCGTTGACGCGGGGAAGACTCTCGGGCAGG
>DASSKX010000253.1:0-3439 GCA_035689925.1 Acidobacteriaceae bacterium | reverse complement strand
GTAACGAAGATCATGATCGCGATTCCCGGACAGGAATCATGCAGGGCACCTCCGCGAGAAGATCAGCCGCCGCCGTCCTGTAGTATCGAAAGAGACCCACTGAACGATTGCGCGAATCTGTACGGAGTTTCTGCCTGATGTCTTTTCTCCCTCTGGGAAGTTTGTCTGGGAGATTGCGGCGGGCGCTGTCCTGCCTGTTGCTCGTTGCGGCGGCCACCCTGGCCTGGGCTGATTCCGGCGCTGACCGGAACGCTGCCGCAGCCGACGCCGGAGGCTCCGGCACGAGCAAAACTTCCGAGTCGGCTCCTGACACGCTCATCTTTCAGAATGGCGATCGCCTTTCGGGCAGGTTCCTCCGTCTTGTCGAGGGCACCATCTACTTCCACAGCGCCTATGTGGGCGATATCGACGTGAAGTGGGCGGAGGTGAAGGAAGTCCGCACCGCCACCAGCCTTGTCGTGCTGGAGAAAGGCGCCTCACCGCATGACGGCGATATGCCTGCCGGCGTACCGGAAGGCACCCTTTCCATCGCCGACAATTCCATCACTGTGCGTCCGAAGACACCGCCGGGAGCGCAGGTGATTCTGCCGGTGAAGCGAGCCGAATACATTGTGGATCAGGCGACGCTGGGCAAGCAGATCGAAGGGCATCCCGGGCTGCTGGCCGGCTGGAACGGCCAGGTGACGGCGGGCGCCACGGTTGTGCAGGCGACCCAGCAGCAGTACACGTTTACCGGTTCGATGTCGCTGGCGCGCGTCGTCCCCACGGTTTCCTGGCTCAACACCCACAACCGCACGACGCTGGACTTCAGCGGATCCTTCGGGAAGATCATCCAGCCGCCGTACTCCAGCAACGGAGTCATGACGGGCGGGTACTCATCGAAGAGCAGCATCTATCACGCAGCCGCGGAGCGCGACGCGTACTTTTCACCGCGCTTCTATGCGCTGGGGCAGACCGTCTTCGACCACAACTTCGCGCAGGATCTGGACCTGCAGCAGATCTACGGCGCGGGGATCGGCTGGACCGCCGTGAAGCAGGCGAACCAGGAGCTGGACCTGAAGACAACGCTGCAATACGAGTCGCAGCAGTTCATCGTCGCCAATGGCATCTATAACCAGAACCTGATCGGATCGACGCTTGATGCGACCTGGGCGGCGAAGCTGCCGCTGAAGGTGCTGTTCAAGCAGCAGGTCTCCTGGATTCCCGCCTATAACAATCCGTCCGCGTACTCGGCCGGGGAGAAGAACTCGGTGACAATGCCGTTCTTCAGGAGCCTGGCATTCTCCGTGGGCACGATCGACAGCTATCTGAACGATCCGCCGCCGGCGAGCCCGCCGACAAGGCGAAACAGCTTCCAATTCACCACCGGGCTGACATACGTCATCAAGTCAAACTACTAGCGCACCGGGTTTGGCGTGGACACGGGCAGCGGCGTCTGCACGAGTTGCTGCACATCCGGGGGCAGCGGCTGATCGGCCTGCTTCAGCAGCCAGGAGACCTGCCACATCTCCGTCTGGCTGAGAATCTTGTTGTAGGCCGGCATGCCAGTCAGGCGGATGCCATTGTCGACCTTCCAGTAGGTTTCGCCGACGGGGTCATCGCTGACGCCGACCACGTTGCGGTGCTTGCGCCAGAGCTGCGGCGCGTCTGGATACATATGCGGCCCAAACGCGGAGGGGTGACCGGAAAGGCCGTGGCACGAGGCGCATTCTTCGCGGTAGATTTTGGCGCCCGCCAGCAGGTTCTCGGGCGTCGGCTGAATCGGCGAAGTGGACGGCATCTGCGCGTGAATGCGCTTATTTAAGGGAACGCGCACAATTTGCTTCTCGAACGGGAAAGGCTTATCCGCGACCGCGACGGGCGGGTTACCGAGGCTGAACCAGCACCAGACGAAGATCGGAATGACGATGAGTCCGATGATCAGGCCGAGGATGAATTTTCCCATGCGTTGTTTGCGCCTCATTACGCAGAAAAGAGCAGGTTAGCAGGAGGGGGAAACCGGCGCGCTTGCGCGGGCATGAACAAATTGCAATGGATCCGTTGCTGCCGGGATTAGACGTTGTCACGTTGCAAAGAGACGCAGCGGATGTGGTTTCCGGTCCCGTTTTGCGGTAAGTTCATTCGCGTCAGGAGATCGCATGGCAGGCCCCCAGCGCCCGCTCCTCATCACACTTCTCGGATGGCTGCTCATTCTGGTCGGCACGGTGGAGTTTATCTACCGGCTGACCAAAATCCATCGGCCGGTGCATGCGGGCGATGACCTGTGGGTTCCGCTGTTCGAACTGATCATCCTCGTCAGCGGCATCTTTCTGCTGCGCGGGAGCAACTGGGCGCGCTGGCTTGCCGTTGCGTGGATCGGATTCCATATCACGGTCGGATTTCAGTATTCGGTGGTGCAGGGCGTGATCCACAGCCTGGTCTTTTTGGTTTTTGTGTGGCTGCTCTTCCGGCCTGAGGTGAACGCGTGGTTCCGTCTGCGGCGCAGCCAGGCCGCCAGAGCATGACGCCCCGCGGCGACGCGCATCGCCGAGTTCCCTGCCTGCGACTGGCGTCAACCCGCCGCAGATGATTGAATACAAGAACGGACATCCTTTGGCTTTGAAGGCAGTGGAGGCATTCAGGTTCATGCACTTTCGCAAGTGTTCCGGGTACACTCTGTATCCGCTCTTTGCACTTCTTCTTTTTGCATCTTTGCCCCTTCGGGCGCAGGACGCGAGTCCCCAGCAACAGACGGATCAGGAACAGACACAGCCCCAGACCACCCCGGAACAGCGCGCCCAGGTGCTTCGCCAGGCGCAGGAACGCGTGAATGCGCGGCGCCGGCTGCGCATCAAGCAGATCATCCAGGAAACGTACAGCCACAAGTACGAGTTTGAGTTTGGGGCCGGATATGAGCGGTTTCGGCCCGGCAACACCCTGCAACACATCAGCGAAGCCAGCTGGAATGCCGATCTGACCCGCTACTTCAAAGGCAATCTGGGCATCACGGTGGAAGGCCGGGGCTACTACGGCACAGCGTTCACGCCGCAGAACCCCTTCCGCGTGTACAAACCCAGCATCAGCCAATATGTATTCCTGGCAGGACCCCGCTACCGGTTCTACAGAGGCCAGCACTGGGGCTGGACCGCGCAGGTGGAGGCGGGTGCGGGCCACGGCAATTTCGGCACCGGCACGCACGGACTGCCTCCGGAGCTGATCGGCCTCTACAAGGATTCAACGGTCCTCAACGTTTCCGCAGGCGCTTCCGTCGACTACAACCTGGGACCGGCGCTGGCGATACGCCTGACGCCCAATTACCTGATCACGAACTACGGCAGCACCATGCAGTACAACGCCGGGGCAGTCTCGGCGTCGTGTACCGCTTCGGGCACAAGTAGAGCCTGGCCCGCATCCTTCGTGGTGCGGGCGTGGTCCTCGTCACACGGAACGATTTAAACCT
>DASSKX010000252.1:0-2706 GCA_035689925.1 Acidobacteriaceae bacterium | reverse complement strand
GGCTCCGGCAAAACGCAAGCGTCCGACCTCCAGACCAAAGAACAGCCTTCCGGAATAGCCACTGACCTGTCGACGATCGGATAACAGCCGAATTGTCTATGTAGATTAACATGGGCTCGTACCCAGCTTGAGGCCAAAGGGCCACCGCTCCCGATACATGGGCGCCTTTAGCCTTCTCCTTGAAAGGAGAAAGTCATGAGTGGATATTTCAGCTACTGCGTTCCACCATTCGCCGAAAACGACCGCGCCATGTTGGAGCGCATCCTCGTCCGTTACTGCATACGTGAAGATGCTGTTCTGTCATCCTTCGAGGCGTCCGACGCCGCCACGGCTCTCGTCGAGCTTTTCCGGCATGGCGTCCACAACGAACATCAGCTCGGAAAGATCATAGGACCCAGGCTCGCCTATCTGCGGTACCTCGCTCAACCGTCGCAATCCAAGCACTCCGCGCGGTCCGCTGACCAAATGCCGCGGCAAAATGCCGAGCCACCTGACCTTGTGACGGACAAAACGGCCCCGGCGATGGTGAGTGAACCAACCATCATGTGCAACAGATGCGACGTGGCCGTTCAGATCGACAGCCGTAACGACAAGGTCCTGCGGGTACATTGTCCAGTGTGCGGAAATGACTTCGGCAAGTGGAGCGATTTCGGTCCGGCAATCTCAGGAACGGCTGAGGCTGCCGATACGGGGCATGAAAGCTGGCGTGTTCTCGTGAATTAGCCGGACGAAAGCGACCGATGAGAAAGACGCCGCTCGATGAGCTAATTGGGATTGTGATGGGCGGCCATCCTCGGAAAGAGCCGTCCGAGATAGGGCGCCTATTGGCGCAGATCGTGGGCCCAGACCTCGATCCGAGGAATGCAGCCGAACTCATGGATCGGTTCCAGTCGACGATGGGCCAGATCGAACTTGGTTACATCACGTTCGGCGACGCCGGCGATCCGATCTATCTTCGCCGGGACCGGAGCGAATGCCTGGCAATCCTCCGCGAGCTCGGCAACGCTCTCCACTGAGAATCGTCGTTATCGGACTGAACGCCTGCCGAACAGGGAGCGAGGCGCCAATTCCCGCCGTCAGTCTGATTTACTTGTCGTCGGCTTATGCATGATATCAGTTGTGATTACGAATCGTCCAACAGGAGCCAAGAGAACAATATGCCTGCAGCAGAGAAGTCTGCGCGGCGTCTCATTCTCGCCAGCGCAGCCGTTCCAGGATGCGTAGAGACCAGCGGCGGGTACGGTAGCTAGTCGAACGTCGTGATCGTCAGCCAGGATCGCCGCGACAATCACCATCATGAAGATCGTCTGTCGCCCCAGCCGCCTCACTCTTCCAACCGCCACGCTGAGATCGCCATGATAACAGGCATCACGACGCGCGGCACAGCGATCGAACGCAACCGTGCAAATCCCGAATTCCTTGGGGACCACCGCGCATCTATGCGAAGGTGAATGGGATGTCAGCGCCTTCGCTCTGGCCGCTATAAGGACGACGAACATGCCCAAGGGTCACCAAAAAGGTAATAAGGAAGCGCGAAAACCGAAGAAGGAAAAGCCCAAGACCATCACTGCGGCGCCTTCCCAGAAAGGTACGTCACTCGGCGAGCACAAGAAGTCGAAATAACTACCGAGCTCTGGTGCTCTTGCTGACCTGCCTTCTCGTCGTCCCGTACCAGGTGCGCTAGGTGTTTGCCGTGTCACGGGGCTGGCGGCGCTTCCATTTGCCCTTCGCTGACCCATGCGTCGCGAAGGGCCGTCGAGCGTGACGCTTACGGAAGGCCCTCGTAAATGCGAATGCCTTTCCTCTTCAACTCCGGGGACAGCTGATGAACGATTTTGCGTACGCGCTTCTGATGGGCGCAGCGCTTTGCGTTTGCGTCGCAGGGCACTTCGGCGCTCGCATAGCGCCGCGTGCCAATTCGTCCCTTGGCGCTCACGAACATGACGCGAGCTTGGACCGAGTGTATCAGGCTTGGCGCAGCAGGACGCGAGCGAATACCCGCCGATCCTGAGACCGGCGGGGCGGGTCTTGAGGCACACGAGGCAGGAACAACGCTCTTGTGCCTTCCAGTGCCTGCGCTCCACCTCCCCGACCCTAGAGGAAACCGCTGCGGGCGGATTGGAGATCTGACCGAGTGCGTCGCCTGAAATGGCGTTGCTCATCTTGGCTTCGGCTCCGATCCGTGGATCAGCATCACATGGTGCAGTGACATCTCGCCGGGCTGAAGGACAAGATTGACCGCCTCGCTCTCGTCGACATCGACCTCAATCTCCTGCGTCCGACTCAGGAGGTTGTCGGCGGCGCCGGTCGATCGGTGCGGAAGTTGTTGATGCTTGTGCGAGCCGGGAATGACGCGGAGTCAGCCGCTCTCCTGCGTCCTCGGCGTGAAGGCCAGCCAGGCCGTGACCACGGCATCATCGTGTGCTCGGAAACGTCACCGGTGACGCTCTATTTTCGATCGCCCCGATCCTATCACGGTGAGAATTCAACGTGCTGACTGACCACGTTTGGCGCAGCACCAGCGGCACGCATTATGGTCCATCGCAGCCGAGCGGATCTGCCTTCGCCGGCGAGTACCGCTATAATCGCGCCTTGAATGTGAAAGGGATTCATGAATGCAGCGACAGAGCGTCAAAGATCTGCTCGCATTCCTGGCCGTCGCACGCGAGCGTAGTTTCACAAAGGCCGCCGCCAGGTTCGGCGTCT
>DASSKX010000251.1:0-6415 GCA_035689925.1 Acidobacteriaceae bacterium | reverse complement strand
GGCGGAGAAGGTGGTCGCGGGATCGGTACCGATGGCAACGGCGACTTCGAGGCGCGCGTCGGGTGTATTCGCGTCGACAATGTTGCCGAGGGCGAGATTCGTGGTGGCTCCGGCGGTCTCGGCCATGGAGGCGACACGGGCTGAGGCGGAGGCGGCAGTGGCGCGCAGGCGATCGCGGAGGTGCTCGGCGGCATTCTTCTGGCGCTGCCAGTGCATGCCGGTGGTCTGGCCGTCGTAGACCTGCATCCGGTACATGCCCATGTTGCGCTTGCCGGTCCGCGGGTCGCGGGTGACGACGCAAGGGAGGGTGATGAAGGGTCCGGCGTCGAGCGGCCAGGTTTGCAGGACGGGAAAATCGAGGACGGAGAAGTTGTCGCGGTGGATGACTTGCTTGCAGGCAGCGTCGCGGGCGGAGACGGTTTTCGGAAAGAACTTGCCGAGGTCGGCGAGCATGGGCAGCATCTTCAGCTTTTCCAGAAAGCCTTCGGGAGACTTCACGTCCATGAGAGCGCGGATGCGGCCGGCGATGTCGTCGAGCGAGTCGACACCCAACGCAAGTTTCATCCGGCGTTCGCTGCCGAACTGATTCATGAGCACGCGCGCGCGAGGATAGCCCTTCACGTTTTCAAACAGGAGCGCGGGGCCGCCAGCTTTTGAGGTGCCTCGTCCGGACTTAGCAGCGCGGTCGGCGATCTCGGCCATTTCGAGGTGGGGCGAGACTTCTTCGCGGATACGGCGCAGTTCGCCGGATTTGTCGAGGAGTTTGATCCAGTCTCTGATGTCGTCGAATGGCAGGGCTCTGTCTCCGCGTGAGGTCCTCTTCACTATAAACTTCTGGACAATTCCCCCATGGCGGCAGGAGACTGCGGGCGAAGCGGCCCCGGACCGGAGGTGCGCCTTGAAAGACATTGGGAATCCGGCAATCCAGCGCAATATTCTCCTGCGGATCAAGAGGCTTTCGCCGGAGGACGAGGCGAGGTGGGGAACGATGACGGTTCACCAGATGATCTGTCATCTGAACGACGGCTACCGTTGCGTTCTGGCGGGAAATCGCCTGGCACCGATGGAGATGGGAATTCCGCGGCCGCTGCTGAAGTGGATGGCTCTGCGTGTTCCGGTGCGATGGCCCAGGGGAGTTCCGGCACCGCGCGAGATCACGCAGGGGCTGGGCGGAACGCCTCCCGTCGACTTCGAGCAGGATCGCGCGCAGCTGGTCTGTTCGGTGAACGAATTCTGCGCCCGCGTGCCGGCGCCGCATCTGCCGCATCCGCTGTTTGGCAGGATGGACCGCTGGGACTGGATGCGATGGGCGTACCTGCACGCGGATCATCATCTGAGACAGTTTGGCCGGTAGCCCGGGCCGGCGGGCCTGAGCGGAGTCCGCGGGTAGCGCGAACAGAGACATCGATCAGCAGATGGAAAAGCCTCGCTGGTTAGCGAGGCTTTTCGGTGCGGCAAGATGAAGTGCAGAGGAGAGAGGACCCGGAACTGCTACTTCAGGCCGTAAACGTCGATCTCGCCCTGTGGGTTGGTTGCGGAAAGGGTGTCGTGCGCGGTGGAGATGAAGACCTTTCCATTGGCGACGACCGGCGAGGTGAACTTGATGCCGTAGCCGGGGGTGTCGCCTGCGTTCTGATTGCTGTTGTAGAGCTGGTTGGGGAAGTTGGTCGCGTCGTACGCGTACAGCGTCGCGTTGGTCGGAGTCCCCTTCTGCAGCGGCACTCCCTGGTTGATCATCCAGACGATCCCAGTGCTGTTGCCGTTGGACGAAATGAACGGCGTGGTGCCGAGGCTGGTCGTGGTGGCGCTGGGCGAACTGTAGGCGCCCGGCGTGAGCTTCGAGCCGTCCCATGCGAATTGCCGGATGGGCGCGATGGTGCTGGATGATGTGGGAATGATGCCGAGATAAGCAGAGCCGTTATACCAGGCGCTGGTTCCGAATATCTCGTAGGAGTTGATCATGGTCGTATGCGTACCGGAAGCGTCCGTGCAACTGGACGAATACGGCGCGCTCAAATCGGACTCGAACCAGAGACTCTGCGTCGCACCGGCATCGTTGGCCTGTTCGTGGCCGAGGTTGCCGGAGTTTACGACGAAGATCTTGCCGGCCTTGCCGCCTGCGACGAGTTGCGAGGTGCCGGGGATCATCATCAGGCCGCCAGCAGCGAGATCCGTATCGTCGCAGAACAGGTAGGCGTAGTCCTGCGGCGTGAAGTAGTCGAGCACGTGGAGCGAGGCGTCGAACTTGACCACTGAATCGCTCAATGAAGTGCTGCCATTCCACGGACCATTGCCGGTGGTGACGTAGATGTTGCCGGAGCCATCGGCAACGGGGCCGCCGCTGCCCATCCAGACGCCGCCGGCGCTGGCGTAGGTTCCTTCACCGCCCTGGTTGGGGCTGGCGTTCCAGACGGCGACCTGAGCCAGGGTTGAGGCGTTGTAGGCGAGGAGCCAGCCGGTGGGGCAGCCTCCAACGCCGATGTAGACATTGCCGTTCGCGAGCAGCAGTGCGGCGCGCTGGGTGCAGCCCGTGGTCAGCGTGACAGTGGTGCCGCCGGTGGCCGTTCCAGGCACAGAAGCATTGATCGTGACCGGGCCGCCGAGTTTCTGCGCGCCGGTGGTGATGTCGAGCGCGTTCAGGCGGAAGGTGCCGCCGCTGCTCCCCTTTTGCACGGAGACGACGTACATCGTGTTCGTGCTGGTGTCGATGACGGGCGTGGAGGTTACGCCCGCATGAGGCTGGATGACGCCGCTGGGGAGCGGCGTTTCGCCGGATTCCAGCAGCGACGTCTTCCAGAGCGGCGTCTGGCTGCTGCTGTCGATGTCGAAGGCGTAGACGGAGTCGGATTCAGTGGCAACGAAGAGGACGTTGTGCTTCGCGCCGTTGACGGTGAGATTGGAGATGACGAGCGGCTCGCCGTAGACGTAACCGTCGACCAGATACGACCAGAGCTTGCCGAATTTCGTCGCGTTCACCGTCGATGGGGTCAGCGCCGTCTCTTGCGAGTTGAGGCCAGTGCGCGAGTTGTCCACGTGCCAGGTGGGAATGTTCGTAGTCGTGGCCGGGCTGGCGGTGGTAATGGTCACGGACGCTGTGCCGGTGGTGCTGCTGAGGGTCGCCGTGATCGTCGCCGATCCGGAAGCGACACCCGTGGCCAGGCCGGAAGCATTGATGGTCGCGACGGAGGTGTCCGAAGAGCTCCAGGTGACGGAGGAAGTGACGTCGCCTGTTGTGCTGTCGGCATACGTCGCGGTGGCCTTGAACTGTTGCGTGCTGCCGGCGGCGAAGCTGGCGGTGGGCGGGGTGACGGAGATCGAGGTCACCGTCTTCGAAGTAACGGTGATGCCGGTGGAGCCGGTCACGCCGTTAAGGACTGCGCTGATGGTGGCGGTGCCGGTACCTGCGCCCGTGGCGAGGCCGGCCGCGTTGATCGTCGCAACCCTGGTGTCCGATGAGGACCAGGTTGCGGTCGAGGTCACATTGCCGGTGGATCCGTCGCTGTAGGTCGCGGTGGCCGTGAACTGCTGCGTGGCGCCTTGAGCGATGCTCGGGTTCGCAGGCGTGACTGCGATCGACGAGAGGGTCGCCGTGGTGGTGGAGACGGTCAGGGTTGCGGTCCCGCTGACTCCGCTGACGGTCGCGGTGATGGTGGTGGATCCGGCAGCGACTCCAGTGGCAAGACCGGCCGCATTGATGGTCGCGACCTTCGTGTTCGCGCTGACCCACGTCGCGGTGGAAGTGACGTTTTTCGTGGATCCGTCACTATAGGTGGCCGTCGCTGTGAACTGCTGCGTCGCGCCCGGAGCCACGGTGCCGCTGGGCGGGGTGACCGCGACCGACGACAGCGTGACCGGAGGCGGCGCCGTGGTGGACACGGTGAGAGCAGCGGTCGCGGTGACTCCATTGAGAGCGGCCGTGATGGTTGCCGAGCCTGCGGCGACGCCGGTGGCCAAACCGGCGGCATTGATGGTCGCGACCGCGGCGCTCGAAGAACTCCAGGTAACGGTCGACGTGATATTGGCGGTCGAGCCGTCGCTGTAGGTTCCGGTTGCGGTGAACTGCTGGGTGGCTCCCACTGCGATGGCGGGGGTGGAGGGAGTCACAGCAATCGACGCAAGCGTTACACCCGGAGGCGTGGTACTGGTGACGGTGAGTGTGGTGCTCGCCGTCAGGCCCTGCGAGGCGGCGGTGATCGTGGTGGTTCCTGCGGCGACAGCAGTCGCAACACCGGAGGCGCTGATGGTCGCGACCGAAGTGTTCGAGGAGGTCCAGGTGGTGCTGGCGGTGACGTCGCCGACCGAGCCGTCACTGTACGTCGCGGTGGCCTGATACTGCTGTGTGGCACCAACGGTGACGCTGAGATTCGCGGGCTGGACGGCGATGGAAGAAACGGTCGCCGCCTTCGCCGTGACCGTGAGGGACGCGCTGCCTTTGACTCCATTGACGACGGCGGTGATGGTGGCCGATCCAGCGGCTACTCCCTTCACCAGTCCGTTTCCGTCCACCGTGGCGACGGATGAACTGGAGGTGGCCCAGCCGGCGGAGGAGCTGATATCCGCGCTGGTTCCGTCGCTGTAGGTCACGGTGGCGGTGAACTGCTCTGTGGCTCCTACTGCAATACTTGCGGAAGAAGGCGAAACTGCAACCGAAGTCACAGTTTTGGTAGTTTGAATCACACCGCGGCTGGCGGAGCCACATCCGGCCAGCGCAACGAGGCTGCCGAGAAGGACCATGCGGGACTGGCGCACGCGTGCCCGGCGCGTAGCCGCCTGGGAGCGCAGAAAGAAACCGGAGAAGCGGGAGGTCATAGAGGAAGTGGGTAGCAGGGAGGGTTACTACTGAAATTGTATAGTAACTTTTCAGTAACTATGGGCGAGTCAAGGAAAGCGTCGCCTGCGAGAACCGAGACAAAAGTGAGTCAAGGAAGATGGAACTGCTTCGTTTACAGTCTGAACCGTTTCGGGCGCCCTGTTTTCGCCGCACGATTCAGGTTATTAGTTGTGGGGCTGCAATTATTGGGTTGTATGGCGGACGCGCGATCGGTCAAAGAACGCCATGCGGTGCGATCACCGCGTTAGAAAATAGTAAACGGCGGGCGTGACAATCAGGGATAAAGCCATGGAAATCAGCAGGCCGCCGATAACAGCGATGGCGAGCGGTTGGAGCATCTGCGATCCCGCTCCGAGGGCGAAGGCCAGGGGCAGCATGCCGGTGATGGCCGCCAGGGCGGTCATGACGATTGGGCGCAGCCGGCGGCGTGCGGCATGGAGCATGGCGTCGTGGGCGCTCTGCCCCGCGGCGCGAAAGCGCTGATCGGCGTCGAGCAGGAGGATGCCATTTTTGGCGACGATGCCGATGACCATAATGAGTCCCATGAAGGACGCGACGTTGAAGGTGGTGCCGGTGATGAGCAGCGCCAGGATGACGCCGGCTGTGGAGAGCACGGAAGAGGTCAGGACTGCGACGGGAGCGGAAAAGCTGCGGAATTCGGCGAGCAGGACCCCGAAGACCAGCACCAGAGCCAGCATGAGGACCTGCAGCAGTTCATGGAAGGACTGCTGCTGGGTCTGATAGGTTCCGCCGTAAGTAACGCGAACGCTGGATGGCAGATGCAGGCCATCGACGGCCTGCCGCACCCGGTCGATCGCGCCGCCCAGGTCGGAACCTTCGAGCCGTCCGGTAACGGCCACAAACTGCTGCAGGTTTTCGCGCAGGATTTCGTTTTGCGGCGGGAGTTGCTCGACATTGGCGAGCGAGCCGAGGGTGGCAATGTGGCCTGTGGAACTGACGAAGACCGTGTTCTCGATGGCATCGAGGCTGGCGCGGTGGGAATCATCGAGGCGCACGCGGACGGTGTAGGGGCGACCGTTGGCGATCAGCGGGTCGGGAGTGGGCAGGCCGTCCAGGATCGAGGTGGCGTCGCCGGCGATTTCGGCGGTGGTGAATCCGAGGCGGGCCGCGAGGCCGGGGTTCACCTGGAAGCTGGTTGCGGGGCCGCTGATCGTGTTATCGACACCGTTTTGGACATCCACGACGCCAGGAACTTTGGAGATGGTGTCGCCGACACGGGGACCGAGCTGATAGAGCAGGTCGGGGTTGGTGGAGAAGAGCTTGATCTGCACGGGTTCCGGTGAGTTGGAGAGGTCGCCGATCATGTCCTGCAGGACCTGGGTGAACTCAATATCGAGTTCCGGCTCGGCGGCACGGATGCGCTGGCGGGCGTCGGCCATGACCTCCTCGATCCCGCGGCTGCGCTTGTCTTTGAGCATGACGGTGAAGTCGCCGGTGTTGGCCTCGGTCACGGCGGCGAGGCCCATCTGCAGGCCGGTGCGCCGCGAGGTGGTCTCGACTTCGGGCAGCTGGTGGAGGATGCGGTCGACGTGGAGGAGTACGCGGTTCGTCTCCTGCAATGAG
>DASSKX010000250.1:0-3195 GCA_035689925.1 Acidobacteriaceae bacterium | reverse complement strand
TGCGTTCAGAACGACTCCGCATTCGGCCAGAATTTGCGCGAGAGCGGAATCGATGGAGCGCAAGCGTCTGAACGTTTCCGCCCAGGTGTCCGGCTGCTGGTGAATTTCTCGCGGAGTATGGACGAGCCCGCGCGCAGCCTTTTGCTCAGGCGGCAGGAGCAGCAACGAAGTGAGTGCATCCGGACCGGAACCGTCTGGTTGGCGCGACACCGGGCAATTATATGACCTGAGGCGCGGCGGCCTAAGTGATATGGCCTGTGCAGCCAGGATGGCCACAGCCGCAGGAGATCTCCATACTGTCTCGGTGGTCCTTGCAGTAGGAGCTGCAATATTTGTCGGTGGTCATACACGAGCACGCCGGGTGCGCGCATTTCTTTGGTTGTTGTGTCACGGTTTGCCTCCACAACCAGGATTGCGGGCTGAGATGCGCTGCGGTGGTGCGCTGATGCCATCAGAGCGCCAGCTTGTTTCCGGCTGGTGAAGCTGAAGATTTGCAGAACGCAGTGGAATCGGGATAATGGTCTGGCATCCAGCATGTCCGCAAAAATTGAGCAAAGGGCGAAGAAGATCCTGCAGCTGTTGCTGCAAAGGGGCAATGCCTCGGTCGAGGATCTGGCAAATTTGCTGGCGGTCTCAGCGCCGAGCGTGCGGCGCGATCTGGCGCGGCTGGAGCAGCGAAACCTCGTGCATCGGACGCATGGCGGGGCGCGGCTCGCCGGGCAAATGCAATATGAGGCCTTCCGCTTCGATTCGTCGTTTCACATCCGCGAATCGCGATTTGCGGAAGAGAAGCGGCGCATCGGAATCGCTGCTGCCGAGCTGATTCGGGAACGCGACACGGTAGGATTCACCGCAGGCACCACACCGACGCAAGTGGCCCGCTGTATCCGCCATCGAAGCGGAATCCATGTGATCACGAACGCGGTGAACATCGGCATGGAACTCAGCAATCAACCTGACCTGAACGTGACACTCACTGGCGGAACGATGCGCTGGGCCGGCGCCTTTTCGCTCACCGGGCCCACGGCTATCGAGATGCTCAACGGGGTCTTCATGGATAAGGCGTTTATTGGAGTGTGCGGTGTGGATGTGATGCGCGGCGCAACAACCATCGAGCCGGACGAAGCTGCGGTGTTTCGCGCGATGGTCCGGCAGTCGAAGCAGGTGGTTGTGGTCGCTGATTCCAGCAAGATCGGCATGGTGAGTCCGGCGCTGATTTGCACACCGGGCGATATCGACGTTCTGGTGACGGATTCTGGCATTGCGCAGGAAGCTGCGGAAGGATTCAAAACACATGGGATTGAGGTCATCGCCGTATGAAGCGAGCGATGTTCGTGTTGTCCCTCGTGCTTGGCTCGGCCATTGCTGCTCCCGCATTGCGAGCACAGACCCAGAACTTTGTTGACGTGAAGCCCTCGCCGCAGCAGCTGGAGTGGCAGGATCTGGAGTTCGGCGTCATTATTCATTTCTCGACGAACACATTTCTGAATCGTGAGTGGGGAGACGGTACCGCGTTTCCGTCAGTGTTCAATCCAACGCAGTTCGATCCCGATCAGTGGATGCAGGCCATCAAAGCCGCCGGCGCGAAGTACGTGGTGCTGGTGGCCAAGCATCACGACGGATTCTGCCTCTGGCCGACGGAGCAGACGGACTACAGCGTCAAAGCCAGCCCGTGGAAGAACGGAAAGGGAGATGTCGTCGGAGATGTGGCGCGTGCTGCGCGGAAGTATGGATTGAAATTCGGAGTTTACCTTTCGCCCTGGGACCGGCACGATCCGCGCTACAGTGACGCGGCGGCTTACGATCGCTACTACAACGCAGAATTGGCCGAGCTGGCGCAGAACTACGGCGATCTGGTGGAACTGTGGCTCGATGGCGCCGGCAGCGGCGGTCACGTCTACAACTTCGACAAGATTATCGAGACGCTGCGCACGTACCAGCCGAACACGGTTGTCTTCGCGGATACGGCGTTGTTCGAGTATGGCGACGCACGCTGGGTGGGCAACGAAGAGGGACGCGTGCGGTACGAGGACTGGGATGTCATCGACCGCCACGGGTACGTCCGCTGGCGTCCGGTCGAGGCCGATACCCCGCTGCGCAACCAGCATTGGTTTTGGCACCCGGATGATGAGAAGTCGCTGAAGAGCCTGGATGAACTGCTCACCACCTGGGACGATACCGTCGGCAGGGGTGCGCAACTGATGCTCGGACTCGCGCCGGATAACCGCGGGCTGCTGCCGGACAGCGATGTCGCGCGCCTGACGGAGTTCGGCAAGGCGTTAAAGGCGCGCTATGCGCACAATCTGGCCAAGGAGCACACGCCGACGGCCCCGGATGTGGCGGCGGCGCTGGATGGCGACCCGGATACATTTTGGTCTGCGCCTCCGGGATCAGGACATTCCCAGCTGGAAGTGCGATTCGCAAAGCCGGTGACGTTCAATCGCGCGCTGACCATGGAATGGCTCAATGAAGGGCAGCGGATCGAAAAATATTCCATCGAGATCTGGACGGGCAGTGCGTGGAAGCCGGTGGTGACGGCGCACGCAATCGGTCACGAGAAGATCGACGTGTTCGCGCCGGTCACTGCCAGCCGTGTTCGCCTCAACATCCTCGCCAGTGAGAACGGGGCTGCGATTCGCGAGTTTCAGCTCTACAACGCGCCGTAGGCCACGTCCTTTTCCGCTAAGTCATTCTCCTAAAAACGGCTTGCAGCGGGGAGCTGCGGGCCCGGCACGAGCCGTCTTTCGTTCACTTCGCTCACTATTGGGTCGAGGAGTCAGCGTGCAGTGGTGTATATGATCACTTTTCTGGACATTTCGCTCATTTCGCGTTAATGTTGCTTTCATTCGATTCTGGTTCCCCTCCCGGCCCCCAGCTTTATCCGACAGGAATTGACAGACCTCTTTTGACCGCCGTGCTTCCGGCATGATGGAAGGCCCGTTCCCGGAAGACACACCGAAATTTCACCCAGAGCAGCCTGGAAAGGAATGCCAACATGCAACCTTTGGTTCAGCGAATTCGTGGGCTTTGGGGTGTTACCGCCCTGCTCGCATTGCTGATGCTCCTTGTTTCGGGAGCGGCGTGGGCGCAAAACGCGCAGGGAACCATCGTCGGTCACGTGACGGATCCCAGCGGCGCGATTGTGCCCGGAGCAACGGTGACGGTCCTCGACCTGAGCACCGGATTGGCGCATAC
>DASSKX010000249.1:0-2472 GCA_035689925.1 Acidobacteriaceae bacterium | reverse complement strand
CGTGGCAGTTCATGCAGGTCTTGGTGGGAGGAATGCCTGCGTAGCTCGACTTCTCCACCGACGTGTGACAGTACTGGCACTGCAGGCCCAGACCCTGAACGTGATGCTTGTGGCTGAACTCTACCGGCTGGTCGGCTCGCTGTCCCTGGCGCGTCACCCACGGCGAGCGCTGCAGTTCATCGAGCATCAGGCCCGTCGCGATGATGAGCAGCCCCGTGATGACAAGCGTCATCCGGGCCAGCGCGTTCGAGCTGCGATCAAAAATCTGCGGCATGAATGCGTCCTGCTTCTCCTGGTGAATCGCTGCGAGGGTAACGCCTGAGCCTTCCCGGCTTTCTCCCCGCCGCGCGGCAAAAGGCACACACGATCAACTTGTGGGCCTCAATTGGCGTCCAGCAGGGTATTTCCGAGATGGCCACGTTTGTGTTTCAGAAGCACAGAACTCCGAGCGTCGGATCCGAGTTCTGTCCCTGGCTAGTTGTCAATATGTGCGCTGCATCACATCCGACTGTGATCGGCATCACAACTTCTGTAGCAAACAAGCAATATAGCGGCTCAAACCTGCCATATGCAACCCGCCAGCCACACTCCTGAAATTTTTTCCTTGCCGCTGTTTGCGATAGCGGAACGCGTGCATCACGCCAAGCCGCGCCACATCGCGCCTGCCACAGCGTCCGGCACGCAACGTGCGCCCGCAGAACGAGTATCCGATCTGTAACCGTCCGCGTGCCAAATAACCGGCCAGCCAGTCCGCGAGTCAGCGGGAAACTTCCGAGGCAGTAGGGAGCCCGCCTCCGCTACCGGCCACCGGCTACACGCCGCCCTACACCCTGGCCCCTAAACCCTATACCCTGTTTTCCATGATCGATGGAAGACGCGCCGTCCGTTACGACGCCGGCCTGGCCTGCCGCCAACTCGCAGAGGCCGATCCCAAACTCGCCGACCTCATGCGCCGCGCCGGCCCCTTCACGCTCCGACTCAAGAGCCAGCACTCCCCCTTCGAGGCGCTGCTCGAATCCATCATTTACCAGCAGTTGCACGGCAAAGCCGCCGCCGCCATCCTCAAGCGCCTGCTGACGGCCTTCGGCGAACTCCACCCCGCCCCCGAGCACCTCCTCCAGGCGCCCGACGACATGCTCCGCGCCTGCGGCCTCTCCGCCTCGAAGACCAAAGCCCTGCGCGATCTCGCCGCAAAGACCATCGACGGCACCGTCCCCACGCTCACCGCCATCCGCCGCATGTCGGACGAAGAAATCGTCGAGCGCCTCACCGAAGTCCGCGGCATCGGCCAGTGGACTGTCGAAATGCTGCTCATCTTCCGCCTCGGCCGCCCCGACGTCTTCCCCATCACCGACTACGGCGTCCGCAAAGGCTTCTCCCTCACCTTCAACCGCCTGCCGAAGAACAAGCCCTTCGACGCCACCATGCTCGCAAAGCCGGACCAGATGCTCCGCCGCGCCGAAAAATGGCGCCCCTGCCGCTCCGTCGCCAGCTGGTACCTCTGGCGCGCCTGCGATCTGGCCGGAAAGAAAATGGTGCTGCCGGACTAGAAACATGCCGAACCCGATGCTGATTGCTCGAAGGGTCCAGCTGTGGCACTCTTCCATCGTGAAACTGCTCAGGTATATCGAGTTGAAGAGCGGATATTCAGATAACGGTCCGGCCTGGATTGGATACGTAACCACCTCCAAAACGGGAAGGACTCTCTACTTCAACGGACGCGGACTGCTGAAGCTCAAAGGGCAGCGTCGCGGGGAGTGGGGCGGGAACTATGTCGATATTGAGACGGGCGAATCGTTCTGGGTTTCCGGCGTCAAGAAGAACGGAGAAGATCGCCACTCGGCAGGATCTGGAAAAATCCTGGTGGAGAAGCCAGCATTAGCCGAATATCTGAGGACTATCGGCGCAACCGATCTGGACAGATCACGCTATGAATTGACAACCGCAATCCGTCCGACAGACATCAAGAGGCTTTCACAACTAGCGAATTCGACGCTGGACGAACTACGAGCGTTAGCCCCGCTTAGGGGTGAGAATCCACAGAACGAAACCTAGCCCACCTTCTTTTGCCGCTCTGCCCGCACCGCCGCCAGCATCTCACGCCTCAGGATGGCATTGATCCGCGATTGATAGCCCTTGCCCTGCCTGCGCAGCCAAAGCAGCACGTCAGAGTCGATCCGCACCGTGGTCGATGTCTTCGTCGGCCGGTACAGCGGATTCCCCACCGCGCGCTTCCAGAATGCGTCATCCAGCGACGGCATGTCCGAGTAATCGATTTCCCTCTCCGGTTTCGCTGCGAGTTTCTTAATCTCGGCCTTCTGGCTCGCCGTCAGCGCAGGCGGGTTCGCAAGATCCAGTTCATAGCGGACGTTCTTCTTCCTCATGGAGGGCCTCTCTTACTCCTCATCCGAACCATTCTGCCTAAGGCGCCAGCGCCAGCGCCACATCCATCCACAACGCCTTCGTCCAGTC
>DASSKX010000248.1:0-4289 GCA_035689925.1 Acidobacteriaceae bacterium | reverse complement strand
ATCGAGTTCGCGACCGGGTATCTGATTGAAGGCTCCCTCAGCGTCGACAATCTCTTTGTTTTTTTGCTGCTGTTTCGGTCGTTCAAGCTGGATGGGGAGCAGCAGCGGCGCGTCCTGCTCTGGGGCGTGCTGGGGGCGATTGTTCTCCGCGGCGTGATGATTCTTGCAGGAACGGCGCTGCTCTCGCGCTTCGAGTGGGTGCAGTATTTGTTCGGTGTCATTCTGGCTGTTGCCGCTGTGCGGTTGCTGTTCGAGCATCCAGGAGCCGAGCCGGTACGCGGTCCCGTGCACTGGATTCAGAAGTGCTGTCTGGGGTACGTCAGCCACGAGCGCCTGGCACTGCGATCCCTGCTGCTGGTGATCGCGGCGGTCGAGGCTACGGATCTGCTGTTCGCCATCGACTCGATTCCCGCGGTGCTGGCCGTGACGCGAGATTCCTGGATCGCGTTCACGTCCAACGTGTTTGCTGTGCTTGGCCTGCGTTCGCTGTACTTCGCGCTCTCCTCGATGCTGGACCAGTTCCACCTGCTGCATTACGGCCTGGCCTGCATTCTGGGATTTGTGGCGTTCAAGATGCTGGCGGCAAGGTGGATTGAAATTCCGGCGCTGCTCTCTCTGGTGATTATTCTGGTTATTCTTGGGTTATTTGCCATACTTAGCCGGTTATTAGCGCGCAGAGCAACGCAGCAGCAGCGCGTCACCGACGATTCGCGCTGACTTAGATTTCGGATATATATTTCCTGTAAGTGGTCAGTCCGCTGCCCGCGGAGGACGAATGAAAGTCGGCATTCTTGGCTCAGGGATCGTCGCGCAGACCCTGGGAACTGGTTTTCTGCAATATCGCCATGAGGTCATGGCCGGCACTCGAGATCAGACAAAACTGGCCGAGTGGGCCACGGCGCACCCGAAGGGATTCCTCGGCAGTTTTAAGGATGCAGCCGCGTTTGGTGAAGTGGTGGTGCTGGCCGTCAAGGGCACAGCAGCGGTTGCAGCGCTTCGCGAGGCTGGGGCCGAGGCGCTGGCAGGCAAAGTCGTCATCGATGCAACCAACCCGATTGCAGAAGCGCCTCCTGTGAACGGTGTCCTGCCGTTCTTTACCGATTACAGCGAATCGCTGATGGAGAAGTTGCAACGCGAGTTTCCCAAAGCGCGGTTCGTGAAAGCGTTTAACTCTGTCGGCAACACGCAGATGGTCAACCCTCAGTATGCCGAGGGGCGCCCAACGATGTTCATTTGCGGCAATGACGCACCGGCGAAGAGGACGGTCGCACGGATCCTGGATCAATTTGGCTGGGAGGCAGCCGATATGGGTCCGGTGGAGGCAGCGCGGGCCATCGAGCCGTTGTGCATCCTGTGGTGCATTCCAGGATTCACTCGCAACGAGTGGACCCACGCGTTCAAGCTGCTGCACAAATAAGAGAGAGCTGAGCGGCTTTCGAGCACACCCGTGCCGGGCTATGCCAACCGGCAGACATTGTCGTCTGGATGAAATTCTCGGAAGTGAGCTCAAAAAGAAACCTTGCCAGTGCTGGGCTGCGAGGCTAGTATGCAGCCTGCCCCTGAGAACAACTTCTCTGTTCCCCTGCTGCTTCCCCCGAGACCGCTCCTCTTTCGGGCAAATGACAAATCAAAGCCCAGGAGGCTTACCGTGAGGAAACTCTGTCCCACATTGCTGGGAATCTCTCTTGCCGTTACCGGGTTCGCGCCCGCGATGGCTCAGGATGCTTCTTCGGACGCATCTGCGATGCCGAAGGTGCTGCACATCACGCGCGAATTCATCAAGCCGGGAAAACGCGGCTCCATTCACGACAAGTCGGAAACAGCGTTCGTGCAGGCGTCGATGCGAGCGAAGTATCCGACGCACTATTTTGCGGTCAACTCGATGTCGGGGAGTTCCCGCGCGCTGTACATGTTCGGATTCGATTCGTTTGCGGCCGTGCAGAAAGACAATGAAATGACGAGCGCGAACGAGACGCTGGCCGCGGCCTACGATAAGGCGGAAGTAGCGGATGGCGACCTGCTCTCCGGAATCGACGATTCCTACTGGGTGTACAACTCGGAGCTGAGTTATCACGCAAAGCGCGATCCCGCGCGGCTGCGGTACCTGGAAATTTCTTCGTACCACGTGAAACCTGGCCACAACGGAGAGTGGGAAGAGATCGTGAAGATGGTCCAGGCAGCGTATGACAAGGCCGGCACGAGCGCCCATTGGGCCATTTACGACCTCACATTCGGTGGGGAGGGCGGCATGCACCTGGTGCTGACCGGCCGGCATTCGCTGGATGAGATCGATCAGGGTTTCGCCGAGGATAAGAAGTTCGGCGAGGCGATTGGCGAAGAGGGTATGAAGAAGCTCGAAGCGCTCGAGGCATCGTCGATCGACTCTTCCAGCCATCAGCTGATGGCGGTCAACCCACGGCAAAGCTATCCGGATGACGACTGGGTGAAGGCGGACCCGACGTTTTGGAAGCCGAAGCCAATGTCACCCGGCGCTGAGAAGAAAGTTAGCTTGCCGGAAAAGCACACCACGCAGTGATCTCGGCCTGCCTCACCCGGTCGCGCAGCAAATGGATCGGCCGGGTGAGCAGGTGATGCATCAGAAGTCCTCAAAGAGAACGCCGTCGCCCCGCATCACGGAGTGGTGGCCGAAGATGGCGTCGTCGCGACTGGGAAAGTCGTTGCGGTAGTGCGCGCCGCGGCTTTCTTCGCGGGCGAGGGCAGAAGCAACGATCATCTCGCCCACTGCCCTGAGGTTATGCAGCTCAATTCCCTGCCGGCTGGAGGTCTCCGGCAGCTGTTCGCGGAGCGTGTCCAGCTCCTGCTGGGCTGCGCGCAGGCCGGTTCCGTCGCGGAGGAGCCCGGCCTTTTCCCACATCGTCCGCTGCAGCCGTTCCCGGATCGAGGGGAAATCGGCTTCGGCATACATGAAATCGACGCGCGGATCGGGCTGATTGACGGCCAGAGCGGATTGCTCGAGCATCGCTTCGGCAGCACGCGCGCCGAAGACCAGACCTTCGAGCAGCGAGTTGCTGGCGAGCCGATTGGCTCCGTGGACACCGGTGCAGGCGGCCTCTCCGGCAGCGTAGAGACGCTGCAGTGAGGTTCGGCCGTGGACGTCGGTGCGGATGCCGCCCATCAGGTAATGTGCGGCGGGGCGGACCGGTATGAGATCGCGCCGGAGATCGAGGCCATGCTGCGCCAGAAAACCGGAGATGCCCGGGAAGCGCCTGGCCGGATCGATGCTGGTGACGTGGCGCATGTCGAGATAGACGGGCAGCTGCTCGCCTTCGGGACCGATGCCCTCACGGGTGATGGCTCGAGCCACCACGTCGCGAGGAGCCAGCTCGAGGAGCGGGTGATAACGCTCCATGAATCGCTCGCCCTGGGCATTGCGCAGGTACGCGCCTTCCCCGCGGAGGGCTTCGGAGAGGAGAAAGCGCTGAACGCCGGGCAAGCTCAGGGCGGTGGGATGGAACTGGTAGAACTCCATGTCGGCGACTTCAGCACCAGCGCGCCAGGCCATGGCGATCCCGTCCCCGGTAGCGACGAGTGGGTTGGTGGTGTCGCTGTAGACCTGTCCTGCTCCGCCACTCGCCAGCAACACGGCGCGAGCGCGGACGGTATACGGCTGCCCTTCGCGATCCATCAGGCCGACACCAGCCACGACGCCTTCCTGAAGCATGAGGTCGAAGGTGGTGGTCCACTCGAGCAGCGTGATGTTCTCGATGGAGCGGGCGTGGCGGAGGAGCGCACTGCCAATCTCCGCGCCGGTGGCATCGCCATGAGCGTGGAGGATGCGATTGCGGCTGTGGGCGCCCTCGCGGGTCAGCATGAGATGGCCGTCTTCGCGATCGAAGTCGGTGCCCCAGCGGACTAATTCTTCGACGCGTTGCGGGCCTTCCTCGACCAGGACGCGCGCGGCTTCGCGGTTGACCAGGCCGTCGCCGGCGTTGACGGTGTCTTCGAGGTGCAGTTCGACGTCTTCTTCGCCGCTGATGGCGACAGCGATGCCGCCCTGGGCGTAGGAGGTGTTGGATTCGCCCAGAGCTTCCTTGGTGACGACCAGGACATTGCCGCCGTGAGCGGCAAGGCTGATAGCGGCGCGGAGCCCGGCAATCCCCGCGCCAACGATCACATAGTCTGTTTCCTGCTGAGGAGCCATCCGATTTCAAGGCTATCGTAAGCTGGCCGTGAGTGCAGGCGGCGAGGCGGTGCGACGGTCGAGACGCTGCCTCGTTGCTTTACTCTGGAAGCATCTTGGACATACAGACAATTGCGGTGAAGACGGC
>DASSKX010000247.1:0-4289 GCA_035689925.1 Acidobacteriaceae bacterium | reverse complement strand
AGCACGACGGAGGACCTGAGCCGCTGGCAACCCTCCGTCGTCCTCGTCCGCCACTGCACCGCCGAGAATTCCTGTCAGGGTCTGGAAGGCCGCAACGTCGACCTCCTCGCCTGGTTCCTCCAGGATCCCGACTTCGCCTCCATCTGGTCCCATTACCGCCAACAGAACAGCACCCCCTCCTACGACGTCTACACGCGCCTGCCCTGATCCCCGGCAATCACGCCGCGCACGGTCCTGTATCCTGTGGCTTGCCTTCGCCTCAATTTCCATAGATAATCAATAACTGCGCGTTCCCCCGGGAAATCGCAGGTACACGCCCCGGCGAATCCTTTCGCTGGGCCGTCATCATCACCACGGCCGGCAGGCAGCAGCGTCCGCGCGGTGGGAGACGAGGTTGCATGGCTAAGTTTGGGAAGAATATCGAGAAGGCGCGCGCCCAGGTGGAAAAGCGCCCTTACCCCCTGCAGGAAGCCGTTCCGCTTCTGCAGAAAGTCAAGTTCGCCAAGTTCGATGAGACCGTCGACCTGACCCTGCGTCTGGGTGTCGACCCGCGTCACGCCGATCAGATGGTCCGCGGCACCGTCGTTCTGCCCCACGGACTCGGTAAGACCAAGCGCGTCGCGGTCATCACCTCCGGCGAGCGGCTCCGCGAAGCCGAAGCGGCCGGCGCGGACATCGTCGGCGGCGACGATCTGGTCGAGCGGATCCAGAAGGAAAGCTGGACCGACTTCGACGCCCTCATCGCCACACCCGACATGATGAAGTCCGTCGGACGTCTGGGTAAGGTGCTCGGCCCGCGCGGCCTCATGCCGAATCCGAAAACCGGCACTGTCACGAACGATGTCTCCGCGGCGATCCGCGAGATCAAGGCCGGTAAGGTCGAGTTCCGCACCGATAAGACCGCGCTCGTGCACGTCCCGGTCGGCAAGATTTCGTTCCCGCCCCAGAAGCTGGTCGAGAACGCGATGACCGTGATTACGAGCGTCGTCAAGGCCAAGCCTTCGGCAGCCAAGGGCAAGTACATCAAGAGCATCACCCTCAGCTCCACCATGGGCCCTGGCATCTCGCTCGACTCCGCCGTCGCGGAATCCGCCGCCAAGGCATAGGAAATCAGCCATTAGCTTCTAGCCTCTAGCCGCTAGCGAGCTTTGGTTTCAGGAAAGCAGTTCCGGCGTCGACCGGGCAGTTTTCAGCTAACGGCTAGAAGCTAAAAGCTAGGGGCTTTTTATGGCACTGAGCAGACAGAAAAAGGCGGAGAAGGTCGGACAGCTCGCGAAAGAGCTGGAGAACTCGACCAGCGCCATCATCGGCACGTTCACCAAGCTGACCGTCGCCCAGGACTTTGAGCTGCGCAAGACCGTCCGCGCAGCCGGCGGACGCTACCGCGTCCTCAAGAACAAGCTCGCCGGCCGCGCCGCGCAGGGCACCAAAATCGAAGCCGCCCTCCAGAACCTGAAGGGCGTCTCCTCGGTGGCCTACACCAGCGGCGATCCGGTCGCGCTGGCCAAAGCGCTCTCCACCTGGGTCACGGAGAACGCCGAGTTCACCTTCAAGCTGGGCATCGTCGACGGCAAGGTCATCAACGTTGAGGAAGTCAAGGCTCTGGCCACCATGCCGGGCAAGGAAGAGATCTTCTCGAAGCTCCTCTTCCTCATCAACGCCCCGGCCCAGCGTCTGGCCACCGTCATCAACGCCACCGGTCGCGACCTCGCGGTCGTCATCAACCAGGGCGTCGAGAAGGGCAAGTTTGCAGGCGGCGAAGCAGCCGCCTCGTAAGGTCTCGCTGGAGCCACCCAGTTCGCGGCTTCAGCACCCGTTAGCTAAAAGCTAGCGGCTAAAAGCTAATAGCTGTTCCTCCTCCCCCGAGGGGTGCCTGGTCTGGGGCACATCGGAAACCGCGAGGCGGGCGGAGCGGCAAGCGGCGGGCGCAATCCCACCGGCGGGCAAGGCAAAAATTTTAGTTTCACGTGGAGAACACAAATGGCGGATCTGCAGCAGTTGGAAGATCAGATTGTCGGGCTTAGCCTTCTGGACGCGGCGGCCCTCGTAAAGAAGCTCGAAGAGCGCCTCGGCGTCTCGGCCGCGGCGGCAGCCCCGGTCGTCGTTGCCGGTGCGGGGGCGGGTGCGGGTGCAGCAGCCCCGGCAGCCGTCGAGCAGACCGAGTTCACCGTCATCCTCAAGGATGCCGGCGCGAATAAGATCAACACCATCAAGGCCGTACGCGAAGTCACCTCGCTCGGTCTAAAGGAAGCCAAGGACCTCGTCGATGGCGCTCCCAAGCCGCTCAAGGAGAACATCAGCAAGGAAGACGCCGAGGCCATCCGGAAGAAGTTCGAAGGCGTCGCCACGATCGAAGTCAAGTAGTTGCCGTTTTCCCGGCAAGCAACTTGCATGCCAAAGCGGAACGCGCTATCATCAGATTTGTGCGTTCCGCTCGGTTGCATTTAGGGGTGCCGGTACCGGAGCGCTTTTCTGTCCTCCCAATAACGCGAAATTCGTGACTGCTGCCTCGCAAGGGTATGGAGGCCTTTCACGTCGCGCGCGCGGCACGGGAGGAAGCAACACTTTTCCGGCGGATTTGCCGGCGTAACAACAGGCCAGGCGGCGGACCTGTTATTACGATGCGAAATTGCAGTCAGGCGGCGCGGACTCAGGCTTGGTAGCAGCGGGAATCGAACATTCTGTCACTGTACAGTGCACAATTCGGTTGTGGCGCTCGTGGGACGTCTTGTCTCTGCGGGCGTTTGTTCTTTTCCCGGTACTTCCCTTCCTCTCCGCTCGCGCCCTATCGCCGCGCAAATCGTTCGTTCCCTGACCGGATTCTCCGAATTCCGGCCAGGTAAAGCGGAAGCGTAACCCTGTTGCGCGCCTCCGCGCAAGCGAAATCCGCACTGCACTCCGCACGCAGTGCAGTGGCACCAAAGCGTGGCGTCCTTTCCGAACGAGGCGGAATCGGCTCTGCGCGGCAACATCGGTAACTCAGGAGCGCCGTACGACCCGGACGGTGCCTCTTCTCTTCCTCGCATCACGGGTCCCGAGGAGTAACGAATGCCCAACGAGAACCGCGCCGTTCGCAGCCGTCTCGACTTTTCCAAAATTCCTACCGCGATTCGCATCCCCAACCTGATCGAGGTGCAGCGCCGCTCCTACGAGCGCTTCCTCCAGATGGACAAGCTGCCGTCGGAGCGCGACGACTCCGGCCTGCAGTCGGTCTTCACCTCTGTTTTCCCGATCACCGATTTTCGCAATATATCCCAGCTCGACTTTGTGGATTTCTCGATTGGTAACTGGGAGTGCAAATGCGGACACCTCAAGGGTCTGCATCACCTGCGCACCACCTGCGTCCATTGCGGCGCCATGGTCATCACCGACCCGTTCCATCCCGGCGATGTCCTCTGCCAGAAGTGCGGCACCTATAACAAGAACACGCCCGACTTCTGCAACAAGTGCGGCGACCCCGTCGGCCTGCAGCTGAAGTATGACCAGCAGGAGTGCGAAGAGCGCGGCATGACCTTCTCTGCTCCGCTCAAGGTCACCGTGCGCCTCACCATCTACGACAAGGATCCCGAGACCGGCGCCAAGACCATCCGCGACATCAAGGAGCAGGAAGTCTTCTTTGGCGACATTCCGCTCATGACGCAGAACGGCACGTTCATCGTGAACGGCACCGAGCGCGTCATCGTCTCGCAGCTGCACCGTTCGCCCGGCGTCTTCTTTGAGACCGCGAACAACCGCACCTATTTCCTCGGCAAGATCATTCCCTACCGCGGCTCCTGGGTCGAGTTCGAATACGACCAGAAGAACACCCTCTACGTCCGCATCGACCGCAAGCGCAAGTTCCTCGGCACCATCTTCCTGCGCGCGCTCGGTCTCAAGTCCGACGAAGAGATCCTCCGCACCTTCTACACCGTCGACAAGATCAATGTCCGCGACGGCCGCCTCTTCTGGTCTCTCGATGAGAACGCCGAGAAGCCGACTCACCTGCTTGGCGCGAAGCCGGCGCACGCCGTTGTCGTCAAGGGCGAAGAGATCGCGCACTCCGGCCGCAAGGTCACACCGTCGATCCTCAAGTCCCTGCGCGCCCACAAGGTTCGCGAAGTCGAGGTCGAGCAGGCTGAGCTGGACGGCGCCATGACCGCCGCCGACGTGGTCGACACCTCCACCGGCGAAGTCCTCATGGAAGCCAACCAGGAGCTCACTGTCGAGAAGCTCCACAAGATCGTTGAAGCCGGCATCGGCTCGGTCGAAGTCTTCTTCCCCGAGCGCGACGACGTGGGCAACGTCATCAC
>DASSKX010000246.1:0-5714 GCA_035689925.1 Acidobacteriaceae bacterium | reverse complement strand
GGGTCAGGGAACTGCGGGCGGCGTTCGCGCGATCAGGGAGGGACGTATCGGAAGTAATCGGCATTGAGGGCGAGCACCTGCTCGGCGAAGCTCTGCGGAGCGGCTTACGGCTGCGGACGGTCTTCCTCCGCGAGGAGCCGGAGCGCCGGGAGGCCATGTTGCGGCTGCTCGGCCGCCTCAATCTGCCGGAGTCGGTGGCGGTTGTGTCCCTGAACCCATCGGTATTTGCGAGTGCCGTGGACACAGAATCACCCCAGGGGATTGCGGCGCTGGTGGAGCCACCGCGGTTCTCGCTGGCAGAGGTGCTGGTGGAACCAGCCCCGCTGGTGGTGCTGACCGCCGGGCTGCAGGATCCCGGGAACTTCGGGAGCATCGTTCGCTCGGCGGAGGCGTTTGGCGCGACGGGGGTGATCGCCCTGCCCGGTACGGTGGATGTGTGGAACGCGAAGGCCTTGCGGGCGTCGGCGGGCTCGGCATTTCGCGTGCCGGTGGTTGCGGAAAAGGCCGGGGCGGCCCTGGCCGCTTTGAAGCAGCACGGGATTCGCCTGCTGGCCGCGATTGCCGCCATCGGCGACCGCGAGGTAATTCCCTGCACCGACGTCGACCTGAAGGGGCCGACAGCGATCCTGATCGGCAATGAGGGCAGCGGGCTCTCGCAGGATCTGCTGGAGCGCGCCGATGCGCACGTGTCGATTCCCATGCCGGGGCCGGTCGAGTCATTGAATGCAGCGGTCGCCGCCAGCGTTCTGCTCTACGAAACGGCGCGGCAGCGAACGGCATCGGAACGCTGATGGCGTCGTGAGTGGCGGCATCGCAGCGAACGGAACGCAGCGTTTCCCTGCCCGGCAGCCCGCACGCGGCATTGCAAGGCAATACGCACTTTCCTTTTTCCGATCTGAGCAATCCGGAAGTCGCTGACCTGATGTTCTCGTTTCTGCAGAAGAAGCAGCTCGACTGAACATCGCCGGAGTCGCAATCGCGGTGCCTGATACAGGTGCATGGGCCTTCATGTGGGCACTCGCTGGTTACTCTCAGGACAGCTTTGCTTCTTTACAAAATAGCCTTGCCCTGCGAGGCTGGTGGGCGGTGTTTCGGAGCGAAAACGTGCGTAATCAAACGGTTCAGATTGCTGCTTCTCTTCTGTTGAGTGTTGCGTGTGCGCTGCCCGCGGCGGCGCAGGGACCGGTGCCGGACAGCCCGGCCATCGAGCAGAAGGTCAACTCGATGCTGTCGAAGATGACGCTCCAGCAGAAGCTGGAGATCATCGGGGGCGTGGACAGCATGTTCATCCGCGCTGAGCCTTCGGCCGGGTTCCCGAGTCTCAAGATGAGCGACGGGCCGGAGGGTGTGCGGACCTGGGGTCCGGACACCGCGTATGCCGGCGGGATCGCGCTGGCGGCGGCCTGGGATCCGGCGCTCGCCGAAAAGATGGGCGACTCGATCGGCAAGGATGCGCGCGCACGCGGCGTGCATTTCCTGCTGGGTCCCGGCGTGAACATCTATCGTGCCCCGATGTGCGGGCGCAACTTCGAGTACCTCGGCGAAGATCCGTTTCTTGCGGGTCAGACGGCGGCGGCGTATATCCGCGGCGTGCAGGACCAGGGCGTGATCGCGACCGTGAAGCACTTTGCGGCGAACAATCAGGAGTACGACCGGCACAACGTGAGCTCCGATATGGATGAGCGGACGTTGCGCGAGATCTATCTGCCCGCTTTCGAGGCCGCGGTGAAGGAGGGCCATGTCGGTGCGGTGATGAACAGCTATAACCTGCTGAACGGCGAGCACGCGACGCAGAACAAACACCTCAATCTCGACATTCTGAAGGGCGACTGGAAGTTTGACGGCGTGCTGATGTCGGACTGGGACGCGACCTATTCGGCGGTAGGCGCCGCGAACGGCGGGCTCGATCTGGAAATGCCGTCCGGCAAATTCATGAATCCGAAAAACCTGACTGACGCGGTGAAGAGCTGCCAGGTTTCTCAATCGACGATTGATGACAAGGTCCGGCGCATCTTCCGCGACACGCTCCGCTTCGGCTTCCTCGATCGCGATCAGTTTGTGGCCACCCAGCCGAAGTTCAGCCAGGAAGGGCGGCAGGTGGCCATGCAGGAGGCCCTCGAGAGCATCACGCTGCTGAAGAACGACGGCAACCTGCTGCCTCTCGACGCGAACCGGGTCCACACGATTGCGGTCATCGGGCCGGATGCCTGGCCGGCGGTTCCGGGCGGCGGTGGCAGCTCGCATGTGGATGCCTTCGCTCCGGTGAGCTTCATGACCGGCATTTCCAACGCGCTCGCCGGTAAGGTGAACGTGCTGTACGACCCAGGGCTGCCGACAGCGGAAGACATGATGCGGGAGACGGAGTTCGCGAGCGCGCCCGGGCAGGAGGCGGGCAATCCGTGGAGCGGCAACCAGGTCAAGGTCGAGACGTTCAGCAATCCAAACTTCAGCGGGACGCCTGTGGTCAGCCATCAGCGACGCATCGCAAGCTACCGTGCGGAGGAGTGGACGCCGCCCTCACAGACGCGGCGGAGCATCCGCTACACCGCGCAGTACATGCCGGAGAAGACCGAGGACTATTTGTTCCTGATCGGCGCGTCGGGACACGACGCGTACAAGCTGATCGTCGACGGCAAAACGGTACTGGACAATACGCAACGTGAGGGACAGGCGGCACGGTATGTCGAGGTTCCGCTGACGGCGGGCAAAGCTGCGTCCGTCCAGGTGGATTACCAGCCGGACTCCAGCGGTTTGCGGCTTGGGCTTGGGATTCGCGGTGTCGATGAGTTGGTCTCTGCCGAGACGAAGAAGATTGCTGCGGCGGCCGACGTGGTTTTCGTGGCTGTGGGTTTCAATGCTTCGAATGAGAGCGAGGGGTTCGATCGCACGTATGAACTGCCCTTCGGACAGGATCAGCTCATCCAGGCCGTCGCGCAGGCCAATCCACACACCATCGTGTCCATCACGGCCGGCGGCAATGTCGACATGCATCGCTGGCTGGACAAGGTGCCGGTGCTGCTCCACAACTGGTACCCGGGACAGGAGGGCGGACGCGCAATGGCACAGATCCTGCTGGGGCGTCACGATCCGGAAGGACATCTGCCGGTGAGCTTCGAGAAGTCCTGGGACGAGAATCCTGTGCATGACAGCTACTACCCTGCCTCGACCGCGCCGGGACAGACGCCGCACGTGCAGTACAAGGAGGGGGTGTTCCTCGGCTACCGGTACTACACAACGAATGACAAGAAGCCTCTCTTCCCGTTCGGATACGGTCTGTCCTACACGGCGTTCTCGTTCTCGAACCTGAAGGTGGACGCGCCGGAAGGCGGCGAACAGTACGCATACCGCGTTTCGTTCGACGTGACGAACACCGGGCAGCGCGAGGGCGCCACGGTGGCCCAGGTCTATGTGGGCGATCCGTCGGCGAAGGTGAAGCGTCCGGCGAAGGAACTGAAGGGCTTCGAGAAGGTCCGGCTGGCTCCGAACGAAACGAAGCACGTAACGGTGACGTTCAACCAGCGGTCATTTGCCTACTGGAGCGATGCGAAAAAAGGATGGCAGGTAGATCCGGGGTCGTTCACGGTGTTCGTCGGCGATTCCTCGGAGCACACGCCGCTCCAGCAGAATCTGAACGTGCAGTAGGTCCGACGGAGGGTAATACGCCGGGCGCTATTACCCTCGTTGCCCTGTAGCCGTCCAGTGCGTCACTTGCGGCGCATATCGTCCAGTATCTTTGCGGCGACCTTCGATGCGGGAACCTTATACTTCCCGCTCAGGACGGCTTCTCGGATCTTCGCGACCTTGTCCATTCTTACCTCAGGGTCTGGGGTCTGCTGCACCGGCTCAGGGCGTCCGGGCTGCTTGCCGCGGGAGGGCCGTCCTCCTGCCGATGACTTTTTCTCGGTGCCCAAGCGTATTTCCTTCTGTGGACTGGTTCCGGGGATTGCCCAAGTGTAAAGCAGCGGGGAGAGCTTAGGGAAAAGGATCGGCAGAGGAACGGGCGGCGACAGCACCAGGAGACGGCGTGTGCGAGAAATGGACACCGTCCTGTCGCTACCCTCCTCTGCCGAACTGCAAAAAAGGCAGGAGGCTTCTACAACTTTGGTTTCGCAAATTGAGCCAGGCGGGCGCGCAGGTGGACCACCGCCGAGGAGTGAATCTGCGAAACGCGGGATTCGACAACACCGAGGACCATGCCGATTTCCTTCATCGTCATCTCCTCGTAGTAATAGAGGGTAATCACCAGACGCTCGCGCTCCGGCAACTGATCAATGGCCTGAGCGAGGCGCTCCTTCATTTCGGAGTTGAGACAGCGGAAGAGCGGGTCGTCTTCCACGGGATTCGGAATATAGGCCAGTTCTTCCTCGCCGGAGTCTTCCGAGCGCTCGACGTGGAGCGTGCCAATCTCGAGGCCTTTGAGCTCGCCGAGCAATTGCTGGTACTGCGCAAGGGAGATGCTCATGGTGTGCGCGATCTCGGGCTCTGAGGGGGCGCGGCCGAACTGAGACGTAAGCTTCCGGACTGTTTCTTCGACGGCGCGGCCCTTGCGGCGCAGTTCCCGCGGGCTCCAGTCAAGGGTGCGCAGGCTGTCGAGGATAGCGCCGCGAATGCGGAACTGAGCGTAGCTGCGGAACTGAACGTTCTTCGCGGGATCGAACTTGGTGCAGGCGTCGAGCAGGCCCAGCGTGCCAGCGGAGATAAGATCATCGAGTTCGACGTGCTGCGGGAGCCGTTCGTGAATGCGGCGCGCAATCCAGCGCACGGTTCCCATTTGCTCCATCATGATGCGTTCCTGTTCCGGACTGCTCGTGGTCCGTTCAATCCCCTCACTGAGCTCGCCTGTCTGATTCATCGTTCCCCCATCCAGCGTTCCTAAGTTGCAGGGAGCGGGCCGAAAGGAAGGTCGCTGGATTAGAAAATTCAAAGATTCCTGCCCGGGCACGGGTTTACCCCACTCCCAGCACGCGGTGGACATCGGCGAGCAGAGTGCCGGTATAAGCGACGACCCAGTGGAAATACAGAGTGACGAGGGCTCCGACCGCACAGACGGCGTACACCATACGCTGCCGCGTCCAGAGCTTCCGCCCTTCGGAGACCGCCCAGGTGCGCGCGAGGACGAGGAGAAAACTGAAGGCGTACGATGCCGCGAAGATCGGGATGACGAGCATCAGCGCTTCGTACGTAAGACGGTGCAACATCGCTTCCGGGCTGAGTGGTCCCATGGCCTCCCTCACGAGCCCCGCAGGGGGCGCAAGGTCTGAACTGACGGGTGAAGTATGGGGAGGGCTGACCGGGTGAATCTGCAGGGGACGTGCGCGGAGTGCCTCGACGGCACCGTCACTGACACTGCGACGGGGTGAGTCGGAATCAGTGACGGCTGCGTCGTTGGAGCGACCGAGGAAACCGTACAGGGCCTCTTTCAAGGAGCCGAACCCCGGCGTGGCAGAGACCTCGAACCTGCATCGCCTGGATTTCGGACAACTCACCTGCGTTATCGGCGGAACCGGTTTGTCGCTTTAGTACCTGCGAGCAGATTCCGGGTGTAACAGGCGTTGTTGACCCTGGTACCCGGAGCAACGCAGGCGGAGAGTTACTACAAAATGGGCCGCCACCGCGTGTTTCGCGGGTCCCGCGGCGAGGCTGACTTGGAAGTGGAGCGGAGGAGAGTGATCAGCGCGTGCGCGGGGCTGTCTCACTCTGAAACAACGACCCCG
>DASSKX010000245.1:0-2891 GCA_035689925.1 Acidobacteriaceae bacterium | reverse complement strand
TGTATTGGCCGGGGTCTGGATGTGGATGTGCCACGCGGTGAATCCGTCACCGCCTTCGACGTAGAGGTGCATCTTGCCGGCGTGCGTCAGGGTGATGTAAGCGGCCGTGAAGTTCTGAATGTCTCTGACTTCAACCAGGCGCGGCTTGCCGGAGATGAGATCGCCGCGACCATCAATCGTGCCGGGACCGTAAACGCCGGCATTGGTGCCGGTGATGTTCAGCAGGTACTTCGGGTAGCTGTCGTTGCCGTAGAGCGTCACGCCAGCGTCGACGACGACCGCTTCCCCTGTGACATTGAGGGTCCCGGAATAGAAGGCATCGTTGCTGCCGGAGGCGGCGAGTTCAACGGCCTGGCCGGTATTCGCACAGGCGGTGAGGGCAGCCTGGAGACGGGTCGTGTCGTCCATGGCGGGAGGCGTCGCGCGGAGCGAGTCGTCAAACTGCGCAGTCACCACCTGGCAGACCGCGGGATACTGCGGTGGACGGAGAGGTCGCGAATCTCCCGTCGCCGCGGTTTGGGTCAGCAAAGGAATGCTGAGGGTGAGAGCTGCTGCGGACAGCAGCGAGGGGCGGAGCAGGTTCATGGAATGGCCTCCTGGAGATCGCTAGTGGTCTGACCACATGCGCGCGCCAGTATAGGCAATCCGCAGCGGAACGCGCAAGCAGTGGCATGGGAACATGCCAGAGGCCGGACCACGCCGCCTCTCCAGACCGGGCGCTATTCGATGCGGAGCGCCTGCTGGGGATCGAGGCGGGAGGCACGCGTGGCAGGCATCCAGACGGCCATCAGTGCGACGAGCGCCAGCAGGATCGGGATGATGACGAAGGCAGTCGGGTCCCAGGTTTTTACGCCAAAGAGGAAGCTGGCGAGGAAACGCGTGAGGCCAAAAGCTGCTCCGACTCCGACGGCGACGCCGATAAGGGCCAGGGTCATGCCGTGGCGAACGACGAGATTACGGATGCGCGAGCGGTCGGCGCCGAGCGCCATGCGAATGCCCATCTCCTGGGTGCGCTGCTGGACGGAGTAGGCCATGAGGCCGTAAATCCCGATGGCGGCGAGGATGAGCGCCGCGGCTCCGAAGATGGAAAGCAACAGCATGTTGAAGTCTTCTCGCGCGGTGGAGTTGATGACGACGTCGGTCATCGGGCGCACGCGGGCCACCGGGAATCCGCCGCTGGCCTGACGCAGTTGCTCGCTGACGGACTGGATGTACTGGTGCGGGTTGCCGTGGGTGCGCACAAGCCAGGCCACAGGGCCGATGCCGGCGTTGAGCGCCGTCATGCCGTCGGTGACCTGGGCCTGGGGCACGATCATGAGCGGCCGCGGATCGCGATTGAGTCCGCCATCGCGGATGTCGCCGGCCACGCCGATGATCTGGCGCGGTCCTTCCGCAAACTGCGGGCCGACGTTTTTGCCGATGATGATTTGCTGGCCGATGGGATCCTGCTTCGGCCAATACTTCTTCGCCATCGTCTCATTGATGATGACCACGCTGGGGGCTGCGCCGTCGTCCTGCTCGCTGAAGTCGCGGCCGCGCAGCGGAATGTGGAACACGGAGAAATAGCCAGGAGCGGTGCTCATCCAGCCGGCGCCGCCGGTGGAGGGATCGTTGCCGTGCGGGCGGCCAACGATGTCGAAGGGCAGACCGAAGCCGCCCTCGAGCGGGAGGCAGCAGGTGGAAGTGACCGCTTCTACGCCAGGAACGGCGGCGACGCGCTCGCGCCCATTGCGGGAAAGCTGCGCGACAGCGACGGTCTTATCGAAGCGGCCGCCGCTGAGGGACATTTCCATCGTGAGCACGTTATGCGCGTCAAAGCCGGGGTTCACGTGACGAAGGGCGATGAAGGTGCGGATGAGCAGCGCGGCTCCGATGAGAAGAACGACGGCGAGCGATACTTCGCTGACAACGAGCAGCGCGCGCGCTTTGCCCTGGCGAAAACCGGTGCCGGAGCGGTTGCTGCTCTCCTTCAGCGTGTTGTTCAGATCGGGACGCGCGGCGCCCAGTGCCGGGAAGATGCCGAAGATGATTCCCGTGAGCAGCGAGACGCCGAATGTGAAGGCGACCACGCGCCAGTCGAGTCCGACGCCGGCGCCGTTTTCTCCAACACGGGGCAGATTGGCAGGACTGACGGCGAGCAGCGCCTTGACTCCCGCGTAGCCAAGGATCAGCCCGAGAATCCCGCCGGTGAGGCCGAGGAGAACGCTCTCGGTAAGGAGTTGACGCATGATGCGGATCGGGCGGGCTCCCATGGCGGCGCGGATTGCGAACTCACGCTTGCGGCCGGTCGCCCGAACGAGCAGCAGGTTGGCCACATTGGCGCAGGCGATGAGGAGGACAAAGCTGACGGCTCCGAGGAGGACGAGCAGCGACGAACGCGCGCCGGCGACGATGGAGTCGCGCAGAGGCTGTACGGCGAAGCTGGCTTTCGGATTCGCAAGCGGCCAGCGGCGGCGGAACTGCTCATACGCGAGCTTCATCTGCGCGTTTGCCTGCGCCAGGGTAACGCCGGGTTTCAGGCGTGCAGCGGCCATAAAGTAGTGGCCCTGATTGGTGCTGTTGGGGTCGATCTGGAACGGAACCCAGAGGTCGGCTTCGGGATCGGTGTGGAATTCGCGTCCGAGCACGCCGACCACGGTGTAGGGCTCGTTGCTAAGCGAAATGCTGCTGCCGACAATTTTCGGATTGCCGCCGAATTTACGCTGCCACAGGCCGTAACTGAGGATGACGACCTGGCCGCCGTTGGGCGAGTCTTCCTGCGGGGTGAAGGTGCGGCCGAGAATCACAGGAGCGCCGAAGAGACGGAAGTACGCTTCGCTGGCGTGAATGCCATGGACCTGCTCGGGAACCTGGCCGGTGAGGTTGAAACCGGGGCCGCCAAAGTCATAGGC
>DASSKX010000244.1:0-2311 GCA_035689925.1 Acidobacteriaceae bacterium | reverse complement strand
CCCCCAGGCTGTGTCAGCTGAAATCCTGCAATGCAGTCGGTGAGGCCGCTCTCCTGGCTGTTATAAAGCCCGTTCAGGATGCCCAGCGTATTCGTCCCGAACCGCACGCCCGCCACTTCGAGCACGAGACCGCCACTCAGCTCGAGGTTCGAGATCGCCGAGAGCAGCACCGACCCATACTGGCCGCTGCCGCCCGCACACGTCAGCCCGTCGCCCGTCAGTGAGAGGTACGCGCCGGAGTCGGCAACATTCCACAGCTGCGCATCGATCGATGGCCCCTGAAACAGCTCCACGAGCGGCTTTCGTTTCGACGCGACCGGCGTCCACGGCTCCTCTGTGAGATAGAAGAGCGTCGTCGTCCCGTCGCCTTCGAAGAATTCGGTGACGTACGCGCACGGTTCGACCGCCCCGCAGACCGTCACGTCATTGGCGAGCGCCTTCACCATCGAAAGCTCGAGGCTGCTCAGCGACAGCGTCCCCTGCGCCTCGTCGAGCGCGTGCGTCACACTCCCCACCGGAACCATGGAGATCGCGCCGTTCATCAGCCGCCACGCGCTGCGCGTCGCATTGGCGAGAGCGCCCGCGTTGTCCGCCCAGGTGCGGCCGCTGTCGATCTCGAATTCCGAGATGGTGTTCAGGCTGTCGCTCAGGAGGCGCGTCTCTGCGGCATTTTCCATGCGGTCCAGCATCGACCCCAGAGCCACGCCTGCGCCCGTTGCGTACACGGCTCCCGCCTGCGGCAAGGGCTGCCGGCTCAGCAGAATGTCATCGCTGATGGCCGACAGCACGGCGATGTACACCGATCCCGTCGTTCCCTGGCCCGCCAGCTCCAGCGCAGGTTCCGTGCAGATGTATCCGGTGAAAAGCAGCGTGCCATTGTCGTCGGCCACCAGAACGCGTCCATTGCGCGCCGGCACCGGGAGATCCGCACGAGGAACAATGGCCACCGTGAACGCCGTCGGCGCATTGAGCCTGCGCACAATGCGGCACGGCCGCCCGGCAAGAACCACGCCCGAGTAATCGACCGCGCCGCGCCCGTCATGATTATCGATGCTGAACTTCAAAGCATTCCTCCGAATGAGCCGGTAGCCAGTAGCCGGTGGCCAGTAGCCCACGAAGCAACCGCCTTTGGCTACCGGCTACCGGCAACCGGCTTTGTCACACCAGCGTGTTGGCGCTGGGCAGAAAGCTGCGAAAGCAGACGACCTGCGCGCCGTCGTTGCCGTCCGCCACCGGCAAGGCGCGAAACGACGCGCTCAGCGCAATGCGCTCCAGCGGCGTCACCAGCACCGACGAAAACTCCGCAGCACCGCCGACCGCCTGCAGCCGCGGATAATGAAACAGGATCCGCTCGCCCTGTTCCCCCGCCACCACAAACAGCGCCGACCATTCCTGGAAGAAGCTGCCGCCTTCGCGATCCACGAAGCCGACAATCGGCTGCACGCGCATGCCGGCAGCGGGAGCGCCCGCGATCAGCGGCTGCGCCAGCTGCAGCCCCGGCGTGGAACCCGAGGCAATCGACGCCACACGCGCCACATTGAACGAGACGCGCCGAACATAGTCGAGATCGTCATTCACCGCCGCCGCGCTCTGCACATACGCTGCCGGAACGCCGCTGCCGACGAATCCCGTCTGCCCCGCGTAGTCCACATCGACGACCACCAGCGATCCCGCCGCAAAGCTCGCAGCGTCGGCCGCAGTCATTGCCAGAAACGTCGCCGGCGATCCGCTGGCGAGGCTCACGGCCGCCACGCCTTTGCTGCCCGAGCCGTTCGCGGCCCCGCCCGCTGCGGGCGCAATCAGGTTCATGTGCTCGGACCCGGCGGCGAGCGCCATCGACAGCTTGCTCCATGCCTTGAACCGGAATGACACCGTTGCATCGACGCTCTCGCGCACCTGCAGTTGTGTTGTTCCCGGACTACCCGTGAGCAGCTGTCCGAACCGGCTCGCGGATTTCCGCGTGAAGTCTTCAATCCAGCCCAGATCGAGCCACGGCGCCGGCGGCGCGTCGAGCGCGAACTGCCCGTTCGCCGCGGGATCAAAGACCGTCGGCTGCTGGCGCACGCGATCGACCGGAGCAAAGTACGCGCGCACGCGCCGGCTGATCGGAGGCAGCGCAGGCATCGGAGTAACGGATGTGCTCATGATTCGGCCTGCCCCTCATATCCGGTCGAGTTTGGCGCACCGGCAGCTTCCTGAAACGCGAACACCGTCACCTTCACGGTGCGGCTGACCCGGTCGCGCAGCGGGACCGCCGGGCCAAACTCCGGCTCCGACCAGAAGACCATCGTCTCCATCGGAGCCGCCGGCA
>DASSKX010000243.1:0-3627 GCA_035689925.1 Acidobacteriaceae bacterium | reverse complement strand
GGTGGCGGCGGCGAGGGTGGGGGCATCCATACGCGCGGGGAGTGGTACGACGCGCATGGCCGGGAGATGGGACTGCGTCGGCTGTTGCTGCTGATGCTGGCGGCAGCGGGTTAGACTGGCTGGCGTGAAACGGCTCGCCTGCGGAGTTTTTCTTTCCCTCCTTATGACTGCTCCTGCTCTTCCAGCACAAAGCCATGTGTCGGCAGCAGACGCGATCTATTATCACGGAAATATTCTGACCGGCGTCGATCTGGAGAGCGCGCATCCGCAGCGGGTTTCCGCGATGGCGGTGAAGGACGGCGTGGTGGTCGCGACCGGCTCGGATGCAGAGATTGAGGCGAGGTACCAGGGCGCGAAGAGGGTCGATCTCGGCGGTGCGTTCGTGATGCCGGGTTTCAACGATGCGCATGCGCACCTGGGCGAGGGCGGGCGGATTCGGCTGTCGGTGGATTTGATTGGGGTGCAGTCGCTCGCGGACATGCAGGCGCGGATTCGCGCGGCGGCGGAGAGGGCCGCACCGGGACAGTGGCTGACGGGCGGGGGATGGGATCACACGCGGTGGCCGGGCGGCAAGCTGCCGACGCGGTCGGACATCGATGCGGCGGCGGGGGAGCATCCGGCGATTTTCAGCCGGGTGGATGGGCACATTTCGGTGGCGGATTCGGCGGCGTTGCGGACGGCGCGGATCACGCGGGAGACGAAGGCTCCGCAGGGCGGGGAGATCGATCGCGATGCGCAGGGAGAGCTGACGGGGATCATTCGGGAGACGGCGCGGGAGCTGATCGATGTGCCGCCGCCGACGGCAGAGCAACGGCGGAAGGGACTGGAACTGGCGCTCCAGGATGCGGTGTCGCATGGCGTGACCACGGTGCAGGACTTCTCGGACTGGGACGACTTTTTGGTCTTCGAGCAGATGGAGCGCGACGGCAAGCTACCGGTGCGGATAGCAGAGTGGATTCCGTTTGCCGAGCCGCTGCGTTTGGAGCAGGATCAGCGGGCGCATCACGACGCGCACGACCGGATGCTGCGGACGACGATGCTCAAGGGATTCATGGACGGGTCGCTGGGCTCGCGGACCGCGGCGATGAAGGCTCCGTATGCGGATGATCCGGGGAACTCGGGGATTCCGCGGTTCACGCAGGAACAGTTGAATGCGATGGCGGTGGAGCGGGCGCGGGCGGGGTTTCAGCTGGGGTTTCATGCTATTGGGGATCGCGCGGTGGAGATGGCGCTCGATGCGTTTGCCGCGGCGGAGAAGGCGGCGCAAGCTGGGCCGATTCAGCCTCAGGTCGTAACACCGACGGCCGGTCCGTCGTTTGTCGTGGGGCGGCGCGATCTGCGGTACCGCATCGAGCACAGTCAGGTGGTGAGCGCCGGGGATTTTGCGCGCTACAAGCAGCTGGGCGTGATTGCGTCGATGCAGCCGAATCACCTGCTGAGCGATATGGCCTGGGCGGAGCAGCGGCTGGGGCCGGAGCGCTCGCGGTATGCGTACGCCTGGAAGTCGTTTCTGGATGCGGGGGTGCCGCTGGCGTATGGGACGGATTATCCGGTGGAGCCGATTACGCCTTTTCGGGGGGTGTATGCGTCGGTGACGCGGATGAATGAGGCTGGGACGGCGACGTTTCATCCGGAGGAGAAGCTGAATATCGGACAGACGCTGGCGGCGTATACGCAGGGGTCGGCGTATGCGGAGTTTGCTGAAGCGTGGAAGGGCAAGCTGGCGCCGGGGTATGTAGCGGATTTTGTGGTGCTGGATCGGGATCTGACGGCACTCGGAGCGCGCGAGATTCTCGGGACGGTGGTGCTGCGGACGGTGGTGGGCGGCAGGACGGTGTATGCGCAAGCCGGTAGCTCGTAGCGGGTAGCCGGTAGAAAAGCCCGGATCGCCGGCTGGGGCTAGATCTGGCGCTGTTCAGGTTCAGCCCGGCGCATTCGGATGAAATCCAGAGGGATGGATTTTCGCCGGTCCCGGTACAATCGAGACATACCCAACACTGAGGTGCTTCTACCGATGGCTACCGCCACCCTTGAACAGAAAACCGCCGCCTACAAAGTCGCCGACATGTCGCTGGCCGACTGGGGCCGCAAAGAGATTTCGATTGCCGAGCATGAGATGCCCGGGCTGATGGCGATCCGCCGGAAATATGCCGCGGAGAAGCCGCTGAAGGGCGTGCGGGTCTCGGGCTCGCTGCACATGACGATTCAGACGGCGGTGCTGATCGAGACGCTGGCCGATCTGGGCGCGTCGGTGCGCTGGGCGAGCTGCAACATTTTCTCGACGCAGGATCATGCGGCGGCTGCGATTGCCGCGGCGGGCATTCCGGTGTTTGCGTGGAAGGGCGAGACCCTCGAGGAGTACTGGTGGTGCACGCTGCAGGCGCTGACCCACGGCGACGGCAAGGGTCCGCAGCTGATCGTGGACGATGGCGGCGACGCGACGCTGCTGATCCACAAAGGCTATGAGCTGGAGAACGGCGATGGCTGGGTGAATACGCCGTCGGAGAGCGAAGAAGAGGCGGTCATCAAGAAGCTGCTGAAGCAGGTGCATGCGGAGGATCCGCAGCACTGGCATAAGGTGGTGAAGGAGTGGCGGGGCGTCAGCGAGGAGACGACGACCGGCGTGCACCGGCTCTACAAGATGAAGGAGCAGGGCAAGCTGCTGGTTGCGGCGATCAACGTCAATGACTCGGTGACGAAGTCGAAATTCGACAACCTGTACGGCTGCCGCGAGTCGCTGGCGGACGGCATCAAGCGGGCGACGGACGTAATGATGGCCGGCAAGGTGGCGGTGATCTGCGGGTACGGCGACGTGGGCAAGGGCTCGGCGCATTCGCTGCGCGGCATGGGCGCGCGGGTGATCGTGACGGAGATCGATCCAATCAACGCACTGCAGGCGGCGATGGAAGGCTTCGAGGTCACGACCATCGAAGACACGCTGGGACGGGGCGATATTTACGTGACCTGCACGGGCAACGTGGACATCATCACGCTGGAGCACATGAAGCGGATGAAGGACCAGGCCATCGTGTGCAACATCGGGCACTTCGATAACGAAATTCAGATGGACAAGCTGAATCAGGCGAGCGGCGTGAAGAAGGTGAACATCAAGCCGCAGGTGGATCAGTACACGTTCCCGGCGGAAGGCGGGAAGCCGGAGCACAGCATCTTTGTGCTGGCCGAAGGGCGGCTGGTGAATCTGGGCTGCGCGACCGGACATCCGAGCTTCGTGATGAGCAACAGCTTCTCGAACCAGACGCTGGCGCAGATCGATCTGTGGAAGAACCGGGACACGTACGCGATTGACGTCTACACGCTGCCGAAGCGGCTGGACGAGGAAGTGGCGCGGCTGCACCTGGAGAAGATCGGCGTGAAGCTGACGAAGCTGAGCCAGCGGCAGGCGGACTACATCGGCGTGGCGGTGGAAGGTCCTTACAAGAGCGAGCACTACAGGTATTGAGCCGGTAGCAAAAGACAAAGGCGCAGCCCAGGGCTGCGCCTTTCTGTTTCTGACTCCTGCTTTATAGAATTTTCCTTTTTATTTAGAATACATTACTCCCCGAATATTTAGAAACGGAACTGTAACTTTTAATAATGAATCTAACTCTTATTCATACGTTGGTGTGA
>DASSKX010000242.1:0-3553 GCA_035689925.1 Acidobacteriaceae bacterium | reverse complement strand
ATCGAGGAGACGCGCGGCGATCTGGCGAGCGCGAAGACGGAGCTGGGCGGGTCCATTGCGAAAACACATGACGAGTTGGTCGTGCTGGAGAAGCGGGGACAGCGGAACTACTTTGAGTTCGACCTGACGAAGGACAAGCAGTTCACGCACGAAGGGCCGGTGGGCGTGAGCTTGCGGAAGGCGAATGTGAAGCACCAGTACGCGGATCTGCAGCTGATGGTCGACGACCGGAGCCTGACGCAGAAGCATGTGAATCTGCTGCAGCCGGTGATGTTCTACGAATCGGACAGCGAGCAGCCGATCCAGGTGGTGATCAACGAGATCACGAAGAACCATATTCACGGCTATGTGAGCGCGCCGATGTACCGGAAGTCGGAGCTGGCGGCCATGACGCCTGGCGGCGATGCGGCCGCGGGCGCAGATTCACAGGCAACGGCGCGGAAGAAGCTGACGCCGCAGTGAGGCAGTCGGTAGTTGGTGGTCGGTAGCTGGTAGGAACGCCGGGGCTGAGGCTCCGGCGTTTTGTTTTTCCACCGACACATCGCCAGCGCTCGTCAGGCTGCAATACCGCGTGGCGGAGGGTATCCGTGATGTCGTGTGGGGTGAGGTAGACGAGGATGCGGAAGGGGTCCGATCCGGTATCGATGAGGAAGATGGATTCGGAGTCGATGGTTTTGGGATCGTTCTCCGGACGCGTAAAGGTGAAGCGCCAGATGGTGCGGACGAGGGCATAGCGGGTATCGAGCGGCGATTCCTCCACAGAGATGAGTTCGGCGGGCTGGCAGCCAAGCGACGCGAAGAGTTCGGCGCGGCGGGGCAGGGCACGGGCGAAGCCGGCGGAGCGGACGCACTGGGCTCCGCCGGGTCCGGCGACGAGAAAGGTGTCGGCAAACTGCGAGACGAGAGCGGGGATATTCCGGGTTGCGGTGTGGCGGGCGTAGGTGTCGAGGAATTCTTTGACGGCAGACGGTTTTTGATCCACAAGATTCTCCTTTGGTCTGCGGGTGCACGGTTAGGATCCGGCGGGAGCAGACCTTTAGTATTATACCAGATATCTTGGTGTAAGTCAAGCAGGATCAGCGGTTTGCGGCTGGCGGACGCATCCCGATTAGCGGGATGAGAGAATCGGGCAGATATGGACGTGACGGTTCAGAGGCTGCGCCGGTGGGTGGTGGGCGCGGCGTGCCTGCTGCTGGCCGCGGTGGCAGGGTTCGTCATTTATGGACGAAGCCGGTTCCGGCACATCGAGAAGGATCTGCCGGCGCGGCTCGGGGCGAACATTCAGCAGACGGCGACGGGGTGGAGCTACTCGCAGTCGAGCCAGGGGCACACGCTGTTTACGGTGAAGGCGTCGCGCGAGTCGCAGCTGAAGTCGGGACACGTGCTGCTGCACGATGTGGACATTATTTTGTACGGGCCGCCGGGCTCGGGACGGCAGGACCACATCTGGGGCAGCGATTTCGACTACGACGAGAATCACGGGATCGCCATCAGCCGGGGCGACGTGAACATTGAGCTGTCGGGCGTGAAGGGTTCGAGCGGGTCAGCGGATACCAGTGCTGTCCGGGTGCGGACGAGCGGGCTGACCTTCATGCAGAAGACCGGCGACGCGAGCACGGAGCAGCCGGTGGAGTTCCAGCTGCCGCGGGCGGCGGGCACGGCGGTGGGCGCGAGCTACAACTCGAAGTCCGGGCTGCTGGTGCTGGACAAGGCGGTGAAGATCACGACGAGCAGCAACGGCCGGAGCGCGGTGGTCAACGCGGCGCACGCGACCATGCTGCGGAATTCGATGCAGGCGTTTCTGCAGAACGCGACGATGCAGTATGAGGAGGAAGACGGGAGCGCGGATGAGGCCACCATCTTTTTCCGCAGAGACGGGACGGCGGAGAAGATCGACGCGAAGGGTCACGTGCGGATGAAGAGCGACAACGGCGTGACGGCTTCCTCGGAGACGGCGGAGGTTCTGCTGAATCCGAAGAGCGAGCCGACGCATGCGGAGCTGCAGGGCGGGGTGCAGTTTGCGGCGGCGCGTCCCAACGAGAAGATGCAGGGGAGCGCGGGCTCGGGGACGCTGGTGTTCGCGAGCGAGGGCACGACGGGGCAGACGGCGCTGCGCCATGCGGAGTTCCGGCAGGATGTGCACTTCACGCACGAGATCGTCGGGCTGCCGCGGGATCCGCAGGGGCGGGCAGCCAGGCAGGTGCAGGGGCAGACGGTCCAGGTCGAATTCGTGCCGCAGCATGGCAAGGGCGAGCTGCAGGCGCGCACGGTGCGGGCGGATGGCAACCCGGTGGTCACGATGCAGCAGATGCCCTCGAAGGGTCCGGGCCAGGCGACGCGGATCAGCGGCGACCGGCTGCTGGCCACGCTGGGCGCGAACAACGTGTTGCAGGCACTGGACGGAACAGGGCATACGAATGTGGCGCTCGAGGGGACGGATGGCTCGCGGAATACCAGCCACGGGGATGTGCTCCACGCGACGTTTGCTGAGGAGAAGGGGACGGCGCCGCCGGGCGGGAGCGAAGCCAGGGTGATCACGAAGCTGGACTCGGCAATTCAGGATGGGCACGTGGTCATGACGGAAACTCCTGCGAGGAAACCTGGCGAGAGCACGCAGCCGGCGACGCTGACCGGGTGGGCGCAGCATGCGGAGTATCGCGAGGCGGATGAGGTGCTGCGGCTGACGGGGAGTCCGCGCATCAGCGATGGGCAGACGCTGCAACTGGCGGCGGAGCGGATCGATTATCACCGGAAGACGCAGGATGCCACGGCGGAAGGCGCGGTGAAGGCCACGTACACGCAGGAGTCGAAGGGAAAGACGGCTCCGGTTGGCTTCGGAGGCAGCGGGAGCGGCTCAGTGCACATCATCGCGGAGCGCGCGGCGATGCAGCGAGCGAGCGAACGGACGGATTTCTTCGGGACGGTGCGCGAGCCGGCGAGGATGTGGGAGAGCGGCGATACGCTGACGGCTCCGGTGATCGAGGTGGATCGCAGCAGGAACGTGCTGAAAGCATGGGGGCAGGAGACGGGCGAGCGTCCGGTGGTGACGGCGAGCTTTGTGTCGGCGCCCGGGAAGGGTGGGCAGCCGAACACGGCGGTAGTGCGCAGTGCGAGCCTTATCTACTCCGATACGGAGCGGCGGGCGGATTTTCATGGCGCGGTCACGATGCAGCAGGCTGAGGGCGTCGTTCACGCCGACGACGGGCAGGTGTTTTTGAAGCCGGCGCAGGCAGCCGGGACGGCGGCGAACCAGAATTCCCAAAAGCAGAGTTCGCAAATCGAGCGGATCGTTGCGCAGGGGCATGTGGTGTTTACGCAACCCGGCCGGAAGGGCGAGGGAGCGAAGCTGGTGTACACGGCGAACGACGGACGCTATGTGCTGACAGGAACGCCGGATGCAATGCCGCGATTGTGGGACAGCGAGCGCGGAACAACGACGGGAGCCGCGTTGCTTTTCAATAGTCAGGATGATAGCGTCGAGGTGAGTGGGGGGAAGTCGAGCGCCGTGACCGAGACGCGCGCTCCCAGGTAATGCGGAAGCTGTCCACCGACC
>DASSKX010000241.1:0-5935 GCA_035689925.1 Acidobacteriaceae bacterium | reverse complement strand
GCGGTAAGGTTCTGCTAACCAACCATCCGATTGCACGCGAGCGCGATTGACCGATTACGTTCCAACCGAGACAGCCTGCGCTCGCGACAGTTCGCGCGGCGCGGAGCTGATCTCCCAGCGCTTCATCCAGAGGAAGAGGGTCATCAGACCCCAGAGGTGGTAGCCGGCGTTGAGGTCGCGGTCCATGTGTTGCTCGACAATGCTCCAGATAGAGCCGAAGCGGAAAAGCTCTCCGTGCTCGGCCTGCGCCCACTCCAGCGTGTCCATGAGAAGGCGGCGGAGCGGACCGCGGAACCATTCGTGTGCGGGAATGTCAAAGCCGATTTTTTTGCGTTGCGTAATGGAGGAGGTGAGATGTGGCCGCATCAGCTCCTTCAGGAGAAATTTTTGCCGGTTGCCGCGGACCTTCAGGTCGCTCGGCACCGTAGCGGCGAACTCGATGATGCGGTGATCGAGGAAGGGGGGCCGGACTTCGACGGAGTGCGCCATGCTCATGCGGTCGGACTTCACGAGGATGTCGTCCGCAAGATAGTAGTTCTGGTCGAAGGCGAGGAAGGGCGCGATGCCGTCGCCCGGCAACGTCGCTTTCAGTTCCGCGAGAAGATCAAGCAGGCTGCCCGGCAGAGGAGTCGTGACCAGACCGGCTTTTTCCGTTTCAGAGAACGTTCCGTTCCAGAACACATGCGCCTGTTCAGCCGGCAGGAGACTGCCCTGCAGCATGCGCTTGAGCTTGTATTCCAAGCTGATCTTCTCGTTCGACGCTGGCCAGAGGCGAAGCGCCTGCAAGGCGAGCCGAATGGCGGAGGCTGGGGCACGACGCACGTTACAGGCGATCTGATTCGCCCGATAGGTCAGATAGCCGCCAAAGACTTCGTCGGCACCTTCGCCACTGAAAGCGACGGTCACGCTGCGGCGGCAAAGCTTTGAGAGGAACCAGACCGGCAGCGCTCCGGCGTCAGCGCTGGGCTCGTCGGAGTACCAGGCAAGTTCATGAATGGCGCCTTCGAGGTCGAGTTCCGGATTAAGATCCACCTGCTCGTGCTCGGTTCCGTACCGCTCGACCACGTCTCGGATATAGGAGGTCTCGTCGAAGCTGTGGCCTTTGAAGGAAATCGAAAACGTACGCAGCCTGGAACTCGTGGCGCGCGAGGCGTAGTGGAGGATGGTGCTGGAGTCCACGCCCCCGCTGAGCCACACGCCCAGAGGTACGTCGGACATCATGTGCTCGCTGACGGACTGCTCAAGCAGCCGATGTAATTCGGCCTTGGCGTCGTCCAGCGACATCGGAACCGGCGTCATCTCCGGGATTTCCCAGTAGAACTCGCGGCGGACCTGACCGTTTCGCCACTCAAGCCACGAGCCGGCGGGCAGTTTCTCGATACCGTCCACCATCGTCCACGGAGACGGAACGTAATTGAGAGAGAGGAAGGCATCGAGACCGTGGAGGCTCAGGTGACGATCCACCTCGGGGTGGATCAGGATGCCCTTCAACTCGGAGCCGAACAGAATGTCGTCGCCGCGTTCAGCCACATACAGCGGCTTGATGCCCATGCGATCACGGGCGAGCACCAGGCGCCTTTGCGAGTTGCACCAAAGGGCGACGCCGAACATCCCGCGCAGACGGGCAAAGCAGTTGGTGTCCCACTGAAGAAAAGCGTGCAGGACGGTTTCGGTGTCGCAGTGGGTGTAGAACCTATGCCCCAGGCCTTCGAGTTCGGCGCGGATTTCGAGGTGGTTATAAATCTCGCCGTTGAAGACGATGACCGTATCTCGATCTTCAGAGAAGATCGGCTGGTCGCCTCCGGCGAGATCGACAATTTTGAGCCGAGTCGCGCCGAGACAGCAGCTTGTCGAGCGATAGACGCCCTGCTGATCGGGGCCACGATGACGCAACGTGTCAGTTGCCCGCGCGATGCGCTCTGGACCAGGATTCCAACTTTTCGTTGTGAATCCGACTATGCCGCACAAGTGCTGTCAGCCTCTTGGGGAGGTGCCTTCGAGCTCAAAACAGGCAGGAAACTCCTTGGTAAAGCTTAGCACGGAGCGTCCATGGCACCCATGAAAATGAACACTTTGCAAGACTCGGGTCGGGGAGCCGCAGCCTGGCCAGGCTACTCGTAGCGCAGGGACTCGATGGGGTCCATGTGGGCAGCGCGATCGGCGGGAAGGGTCCCGAAGATAATGCCCACCGCCGCCGAAGCGCCCAGGCCGACAACCGCAGACCATCCCGATACGGGCACCCGATAGACAGTGAGGAAGCGAACGGAAAATGGGATGGAGAGGCCGATGACGGTCCCAATCAGGCCGCCGAAGAGCGAAACGAAGACCGCCTCCATCAGGAACTGCAGACGAATCTCACGGCTGGTGGCTCCCAGAGCCTTGCGGATGCCAATTTCGCGGGTGCGCGAGCGGACCGTGGCCAGCATGATGTTCATGATGCCGACCCCGCCCACAGCCAGCGTCACCATGGAAACCAGGAGCAGCATGAGCGTAAGGGCGTTCACGACCTTGCCGGCCATGGTGATCAGCGCCGTCATCGTGGACGTGCGATAGACGGAGTTGGGCAGGTGGCGCGAGTGGACGACGCCCCTGATCTGTGCCGCGGCGTTCTCCACGTCGTTCTGGTCGCGGATCGTGAAGTAAATCTCGTTGACCTTGTCGCTCCCGATGAAGTAGCGAGCGACTGAGTAAGGGACCAGGATTGTCTGGTTGGCGATTTCTGATTCGCCGAAGGTCTCGACACCTTCCTTGAACGTGCCGATCACTGTGAACGGGATGCCGCTGATTTGAAAGGTGCGACCGACGGCCGCCTCAGCGCTGCCGAACCGCTCGCGTGCGAAGGGTTCCGTCACGTCGGCCACTTTGGCGTGGGTCGCTTCATCTTCCTCATCGAAGAATCGGCCGTTGATCAGTTTCAGGTTGCGCACGTCGCGATAGGGAGGCTCGACTCCCAGCACGAGCACTTCCTTTGCCAGCCCTCCGGAGAAGCTGATGCGCTGATGCATTTCGAGCACAGCGGAAGAGGCAGCCACTGAGGGGACGCGTTCGACGATGGCCTGTTCATCGTCGTAGCGGAGAAAGTCAGTAAGGTTATTGACGACCGCGCCGGAACCTCCGCCGGCGTAGCTGATCTCGACGAGATTGGTGCCGATGGCCTGGATCTGCCTCAGGATGAATTGCCGGCCAGTGGCCGAAATGGCGACCACCAGGATAACAGAGGCAGTTCCGATGACCATGCCCAGGGCGGTCAGGGCAAAGCGGACCTTGGCGGCACGGAAGCTGTCAATGGCCAGACGGGCGATCTCGCTGAGCATGATCGTCTGGCGCGCGCTGGCGATCGTATGTTCGAACGAAACGTGGTGGTGGGACCGCTCGGGAGCCATGGCTCTATTCAGGATGCCACAGCGTCGGGAATGGCTTCGGAGTGTGCGGGCATGCGGGCGCCGCTAATAAAGCTTCTATTTGCGAGCGCTTTTGCGGGGCCGCGCCTTTTTGGCGCTGAGGGATGCAACTTTCTTCTCCAACTGCGCGATCCGGTGTCGTAGTTCCTCGGATTGGGGCTCTTCCGTCGTGGACGCCGGTCTTTGGTCGGTGCCGCCGTTCGACGGGACGGCCGACGGTGTGACCGGCACTTCCTGACGGAAGAAGCTGAAGGGATTCATGGCTGGGGACATGGCCCGGTAGCTGTCCTGGTAGATGTCCAGCATCGTCTTCATGTAGCGGAGCGCCGTCTCCTGGCTGACGCGGCCGGAGGAAATGATCATCTGGCGGAGAAGATCGAGCGGGAAGGCGGAGTTGGGAGTTTTCGCGTCCTCAACAATGATTTGCGTGAGGATCAGGCGGGTAATGTCGTTACCGGTAGCCGCATCGACCACACGCACGTCGTCGCCATCCTTCAGCATCTGCGCAACGTCTTCAAGGTTGACATAGCGGCTGTTGGTGGCATCGTAGAGACGCCGGTTCTCGTATTTCTTGATGAGCACCGTTTTTTGCGGCATGTGGGCTCCATTTTACCCCTTGACAGGCGGCATGCAGGGCGTAAGATTTAGTTATGTTGCAGTGCAGCATTTCATGCAGCATGGAAAGGCAGGGAGCCATGCCAGTACAGAAGATACATCGCGAGCCGGAAATGCCGGAGATCGCGGAAAAGATCGATTTTGCGGAAGCTACGGCTAAGTTGTTCACCGCGGGCGTTGGCCGCGTCGCCGAAGTTCAGAAGAAGAGCCTCGATTTTGCAGTGCAGCAACATAACGAACTGCTCGACCTCTGGAAGAAGGTAATCCAGAAGGTTCCGGGCGCTCCCGGAATGTTCCTGCTCGATCTGGATCGCACCGGGTTTGAGCGCGCGGCGGAAACACAGAAGGCGGCCATTGACCTGTTCGTGGACCAGACGCGGGCCTTAGGCGACATGGTGAAGGAGCGGACTGCGGCGACCACGAAGTCCGGCGACAAGGTGGTGGACTTCGCGCAGCAGGGGGTGGAACGCGCGGTGGCCACACAGAAGAAGGTTCTGGAGAGCGCGGCGGCGCAAACCAAGGCCATGTTCGACACAGCAAAACAGCAGTTTGGGGTCGAGGGCGGGCCGGTGGAAGCCGCGGCAGATTCGATCCAGCGGGGCATGAGCGCCATCGTCGACGCGCAGAAAGAACTGCTGGATCTGGCGATCCGGTGACGAAGGTCATCGCCGGGCGCCGGCTACGGACACACGAAGCATAGCCCGTCTTGCGGGGCGGGTATATGCTTCGTGTGTCCTGCAGGAGAGAGGGACCAATCATGACCGAAACTCAGGGAAAATCCACCGCTTCAGCCGATCCGTTTGAGCCGTTTCGCACCATGCGCGACGCCTATCTGGATGCGATGGCGAAAACGATGGTCGAAGCGGTGAATACCGAGGCGTATGCGCAGGCCACCGGCACCATGCTGGAGGGATATCTTGCCGCCGCCGCACCGTTCCGAGAAGCCATGGACAAGTCGATGAAGCAGGCATTGCAGCAGCTTTCTCTTCCCTCGCGGGAGGAGGTAGCAGCACTGGCGGAGCGCTTCACGAATCTCGAACTGCGGCTGGACGACATGGATGCGAAGCTGGCTTCGATTGTGAAACTCCTGCGCAAAGAGCGCACAACGGCCGAAGCCGGGAACGGCAAAGCGCGGCAATCCGCAGAACCGAAATAACTGCAGTGTGCCGGATCTCGGGTGAGCGCAACTCTGCATGAAAGTGCAGGACGAGAGAGGGACTATGGCGCAGGCAGCGAGTTCGTCTGACTCGATCGTTGCGATGGAAGAGCGGCTGCGGGTGCTTACCCGCGTGATGACGACCAAAGCCGCGATTGCACAAACTCCGAAGGAACTGATTTGGTCGCTCAATAAGGCGAAGCTCTACCGGTACGTTCCTGTGCTGCCGCCGGAAAACCGGCACCCGGTTCCGCTCCTTCTTGTCTTCGCCATTATGAATCGGCCTTCGATACTGGATTTGCGGCCGGGGCACAGCTTCGTCGAATTCATGGTGGAACGCGGATACGACGTGTACCTGCTGGACTGGGGCATTCCGGGCATTGAGGACAAGCATCTGAAGCTCGATGATTACGCCATCGAGTACCTGCCGCGCGCCATTCGCAAACTCAAAGAGGTCTCCGGCAGCGAAGAGTTCAGCATGCTCGGCTGGTGCATCGGCGCAATCCTTACGACGATCTATGCGGCCATGCGGCCGGACGATGGGCTGCGCAACCTGCTGCTGCTGACGGCGCCCCTGGACTTCTCAAATCGAGACGGGATCACCTTCGCGCGCTGGGTGGACGAGAAGTACTTCAACATCGATCAGATCCTGGATGCCTTCGGCAACATGCCGGGCGAGATGATTGACTACGGCGCACGCGTGCTGAAGCCGATCGATAATTATGTGCTGAACTACTGCAAGCTGTGGGACAACCTCGACGAT
>DASSKX010000240.1:0-9356 GCA_035689925.1 Acidobacteriaceae bacterium | reverse complement strand
CTCAGGGCTGACGTTCCTGATCATTCCCAAAGACGGTCCGGACAAGGCGAAGCGCACCGCGTTGAAACAGTTCGTGCAGTACGTCATCACCGACGGACAGGCGACCGCCGGCACGCTCAGCTATGCTCCGCTGCCGGATGGCGTCAAGCAGTACGATCAGCAGCAACTCGAGTCGCTGACTGCCGCCGGACAGCCGATCAGCTAGGCGAAATCCGAATACAAAAAAGAAGGGGCGCGGACCGGGCGCCCCTTTTCTCCTGCGAAACGAGAAGCAATTAAAAATTCGCTGCGAACCCCACGGAGACGATGGGGAAGAACCGGGCCGGCGAGACGTCGCTGTGAAGCTTGCGCTCCTGTCCCGCAATGTTGGCCTGGATCTCAGGACTGGAGACGCTCTGGCAGAAGCCGGAGCCGTTTGGATCGCACGCCGTCCCCTTCAGGTTCATCGTCACCTTCGGATCGCCGAGGTACGCGAACCCCAGTTCGACGGGGACGCTGAAGTGGCGCCCATTGCGCGGGAGCATGTTGCCGAACCCAACCGTCAGCTTCGGGGCGGCTTTGTTGAACTTTATGCCTCCTGAACCGGAGACCGGGTCCGTCTTGCTGCTGAGGTAATTCACGTCGTTCAGCGTGAAGGTCTCACCGCCCGGCACAGCGGCGTTCCCGGTGACCTGATTTCCGTTGTACAGCAGCGCTCCGGGGCTGATGTGGAATCCACCAAGGGGGAACCAGTCCAGACTCGCCTCTACGGATCGCAGGTGCAGGTTGGCCTTGTAGTGCAGGCCGTCGATGGTCAGGTTGTCGTTGTAGCTGAAGAAATTGGCACCGCCGCTCAGGTTGAGGCGGGCGGCGAGCGGCGTGGCGGCCTGGAAGCCGACTCCCAGGCTGCCCACTTTCGCGCCCAGCGCAAACCGCGAGAACGGGCCAACGTATTCAGCGGAAGGAGCGGTCGCGCGTGGCGTCTGTGCTGGCGTTCCTGCCGCATTGCCAGACGCGAAAAGCGAAGGCGAATTCGACTCAAGGGATGAACTGTAACCCAGGGATGCAGCGTGTTGCGCGAAGGCGGTCGAAGCCGCCAGGAAGAACAGGGCCGCGAAACGAATGCGGGACATGCAGAAATCTCCTCAGTGAGAAAGAGTCGCTGCGGATCCCAGCCCGCCAGTTCGCCATTGCAGCCCGGCGCTGGTGAAACCTGCTGCGCGCCTGCCGGTAGGAGGATGACGTCCTAGTACATTGGTAACCAACAACGGTACACTTAGGTTACTGCGTGAGGTTACCCGGCTCAATCCCACCGTTGTGGGATGACGAAACCGAGCCATGCAGTTTCGCGCGTACTCGGTCGGCAATAGCCTCGATGGTCCGCAGCCGATTCTGCACGCCGGGAGGAATTCCTTCTTCGCGCAGCGCAAGCTGCGCTTCCAGCAGGAAGGCGGTCACTGCGTTCTTGAATTCCACGTCCAGCGCCGCCGAAGCAGCCTCCTCGGCAAGCTGCTGCTCTCGCTGGCGGCGGGCCAAAGCAGCGCGAAGCTCCCGCTCCAGTCGCTCGGTACCTGCAATCGCCAGGTTTACCTGAAGCGGGACGGCAAGGCCGCTGTGTTTCCACACGACGTCTGCGCCTTCCGGATCCGAATCCGCGATGATCTGGTCCAGCACCACCGCCGAATAGGATTTCCGCTCCAGCATTCGGACTGCAGCGGAGCGGGTTGCGGCCCTCTCCACCTTTGCGGCGAGTCGATTGCCGAGCGGCGATGCCGCCGCATCGATCCCGTCCAGGGGTGTCACGATCAGGATGCGCAGCGCGCTGCTCGCCGGATTGGTCCCATTCGTACTCATGCCTGAACGCCGTACTCCTTCAGCTTGCGATAGAGAGTGGTCTTGCCGATGTTGAGCAGCCGCGCTGCGAGAAGTTTGTCTCCGTTCACCTGGCCGAGCATCGTCAGGATCGCGCGCTTTTCCATCTGTGCCAGCGTCTCGACGACGGGTATTTCGGTGCGCTCCATGGAGGCCGACTTGCGCAGAGCATTCGCGTGGTGATGCGCGTCGCGGATGGCCGTTGTCATATCGCCCAGCTCGATCACCTCGCCGGACGATACGTTGCAGGCGTGCTGGATTGCGTTCGACAGCTCGCCGACGTTGGCTGGCCAGTCATATTCCATCAGATAGGAGAGGGCTTGCGCACTCAGGCGGAAGCTGCGCCGCGTTTCGCGGCAACAGCGCTCGAGAAAGTGAGCCGCCAGCAGCGGAATATCGTCTCGTCGCTCGCGCAGCGGAGGCAGCGTGAGCTTCACGACGCCGAGCCGCTGGTAGAGATCGCGCCGGAACTTGCCTTGTTCGACCAGGCTATACAGTTCATGATTGCCTGCTGCCAGGATGCGCGCACGCATGGGGAGGGGGTCGCCTCCGTCAGCGGGATGCAATTGTTTCTCCTGAAGAATGCGGACGAGCTTCATCTGCAGGTCCGGGGGGAGATCGCCGACACTGTCCAGAAAGACGGTGCCGCTTCCGGCAGCCAGCAGGACGCCGTCGCTGGTTCGTTTGCTGCGGGTGGGCGATCCGCTGGCGACGCCGAGCAGCTCGTCCTCGATTCGATCGCGTGCCACCGATCCGCAATCGACAGGAAGGAAGGGCTGGCTCGCGCCCGGACCATGCGAATGGATGGCGCGCGCCACGGTTTCCTTGCCGGTGCCTGGCTCCCCCAGGATAAGAACCGGATGCGTGCCCTGCGCCACGCGGGCAATAATCCGGAACAGCTTCTCCATCTCCGGACTCTCGCCGAGCATGTCGCCCAGACCGCGGCTGCTCCGCAGGCGCTCGCGCAGGCTGCGGCTCGCCGCGTCGACCTGGCGGCGGCTGGCCAGTCTGCGCAGGACGCATGCCAGCTCTTCGGTCGAAAACGGCTTGACCAGGTAATCGCTGGCGCCGGAGCGCATCGCCTCCACAACGATTTGCACGGTGGAGGCGGAGGTCATCCACACCACGTCGATGTCCGGTCTCAGCTCGCGCAGCTCTTCCAGTCCGAAGCCTTCGCCGGTAGCGATAGCTTCATCCACCAGAGCGATGTCTGCGCCTTTGGCGAGCAGCAAAGTACGCGCGGATGCCGTCAGCTCGGCTTCATGGGGCACCATGCCTTCGTTGGCGACGATGGTGCAACAGGCTTTTCGAATGGAGCTGTCTCCATCCGCAACCAGAACGTGCAACGGAGCGAAATCCTGCGGCAGCGGAAGCGGCATGATGAGCTGGACGAGCGGTTTGTCGCCCGTCCAGTCTTATCTTTCATCAGACCGGTTCCGATACACCACGGGAAAAGCGTTCCGAAGGTAAGCAGGGGGTTACGTTAGTCAGGGGTAACTCGATCAGGAAGCGCGCGCCGCCGGCCGCGCCATTCTGTGCGGAGATGGTGCCACCGGCCTGCGCGAGCAGCTGCTGGACGACGCTCAGTCCGAGCCCGTGATGCGACGAATCCGGCGCAGAGGCGTCCGAACGATGCGTCGAGAAGCCTGGCTCGAAGATGCGCTGGAGCGTCGCAGGAAGAATCCCTGGGCCGTTGTCGGCCACGGTCAGCAGAACTGTGCGCCGTTTGCTGGGGGAGGGAAGTCGATCCACCATCGCGGAGTCCTGGTCGGCTGAGCGCGCCGACAGACGGGCGCCGCCGCGCTGCGCGGTGATGCGGATCTTGCCACCGGAGGGCATTGCGTCCGCGGCGTTGCGGACCAGGTTCATCAGCACGCGGGAGAGGCTTGCCTCGGTCAGATGAATCTCGCCTGGGCACGGCATGCAGGCGATCTGGACATCGACGTGGCGGCCGGCCATCGCGGAGAGCAGGGGTGCAAGATCGCGGACAGCCTGCCCGAGATTTGCGACGCGGCGCTCCGGCAGGGCTGGCATGGGAAAAGATGCGTCGCCGAGGCGTGCGGAGGATTCGCGCGTCAGACGTTCCGTTGCGAGGACCAGCGCGCTGAGTTGTTCGGCGAGGTGGGCGTAGGTGGGCGCGAGAATACCGGGTTCGGCCATGAGATCGGCACAGAGCCGGAGGGCCGTCATCAGATTGCCGAGGTCATGCTGGATTCCTGCCGAGCCTGGGTCGCGATCCGGCGAAGCAGGCTCGTCCGATGGGCGGAGCAGGGAATCATTGAGCGACAGCGGGAGGGGAAAATTGCGAGTCCAGGGCGCAAGAGCGCTCAAGTGCATAGCCCTTTCCTTTCTGAGCAGACAGGATTTTCCGGGTAAACGGCAGCTGTTCCTCTACAGTTCAGGGGCCAAAGCAGGAGATTCGGGTAAGTCGTTGAGAGATAAAGCCGTGGATTACCGATTTTGGGCGAGCTGTTACCACAGAAACCGGTGACAAATTTTCCTGATCGTGGAAGTTTGGGCAGCCGGATCTTCCCGGTGCGGCGTTTTTGCCGGCCGGCCAATACAGCGTGGGGCGAACCGTACAATGGCGCAATGAGCGATACGTTTTTTCGTGCTGAAGGGCGCACTCCGTCCGAGATGCGTCCTGTCCGGCTGACGCCCGGTTACGTTCAGGTTCCTGAAGGCTCTGTCCTCATCGAGGTGGGGCATACGCGCGTTCTGTGCAACGCCAGTGTCGAGCAGGGTGTCCCGGCCTGGCTGCGCAACAGCGGCCGAGGCTGGGTCACGGCGGAGTACGGAATGCTGCCGCGCGCCACCCTGACGCGTACGCCCCGGGAATCGGAGCGGGGCAAAGTGGGTGGCCGCACGCACGAGATCCAGAGGCTCATCGGACGCTCTCTGCGCGCTGTTGTGGACATGCATGCCCTGGGCGAGCGCACGGTGATTCTGGACTGCGACGTCCTGCAGGCCGACGGCGGCACGCGCACGGCCGCGATCACCGGAGCCTGCGCCGCGCTGGCCATTGCCTTCAAGCGGATGGTCGCGACGAACGCACTCAAGGCATCGCCCCTGAAGCAACTCGTCGCGGCGACCAGCGTCGGGATCGTGGAGAAGACGGTGCTCCTCGATCTTGCTTACGAGGAAGACTCGCAGGCGGAGGTCGACATGAATCTGGTTATGACCGAGGACGGTGGCCTCGTGGAGGTCCAGGCGACCGCCGAACGCCACGCTTTTCCGCGAGCCCGGATGCTGGAAATGATGGACTATGCCGAGGCGGGGATACGGCAACTGCACGACTTACAGCGTGCCGCCATCGCAGGCGCGCCAACAGCAGCAGGCACGCCGGCCAAACGCTGACCGCCTTCAACGCGACCCACATTACTTCCGCCACCTGCCCAATGCTGCATGAGCACGATAAAATCTAGCTGGAGACATCTTTCAATTTTTGGGAGCGCAGGAGAGAGATTTTATGTCCACACCATTGACCCCCGGGAAACTGGCCGGGCTGAAATCCGTATCGGACGCGCGGGGCGTGATCGCCGCCGCTGCGATGGACCAGCGTGGTTCTCTGAAGAAGTCGCTGGCGAAAGAGAAGGGAGTCGCTGAGGTTCCCGACTCGTACCTGGTCGAGTTCAAGGAACTCGTGACCGAAGTCCTTACCCGCCACGCCTCGGCCATCCTGCTGGATCCCGAGTTCGGCCTGCCCGCCTCGAAGCGCCGCAACGGCAAAGGCCTGCTGCTCGCCTATGAGAAGACCGGCTACGATGCCGCCCTGCCGGGCCGCCTCCCCGACCTGCTCGATGTGTGGAGCGTTCGCCGCCTGAAGGAAGCCGGCGCCGACTGCATCAAGATCCTGCTCTACTACACTCCCTATGAGAAGACCGCGATCAACGACCACAAGCACGCATGGGTCGAGCGGATCGGCGACGAGTGCCGCGCCCACGACATCCCGTTCTTCCTCGAGACGGTCGGTTATGCCGTCCACGGCGAGGACGAGAAGAGCGTCGCCTACGCGAAGCGGAAGCCCGACATCGTCACCGGCTCGATGGAAGAGTTCGGCAAAGAGCGCTACGGCGTCGACGTCCTGAAGGTTGAAGTGCCGATCCAGATGGAATTCGTCGCCGGCACCAAGTCGTTCAAAGGTGAGCAGGCCTACACCCGCGCTGAGGCGCTGGAGCACTTCCGCCTGGCCGCCTCCTCGACGCACAAGCCGTTTATCTATCTCTCGGCTGGCGTCTCAAACCCGGTCTTCATCGAGACGCTGGAGCTGGCGGCCGAGTCGGGCGCAAGCTTCAATGGCGTGCTCTGCGGCCGGGCCACCTGGAAGGACGGCATTGCCGTGTTCGCGAAGCAGGGTCCGAAGGCGTTCGAAGAGTGGCTCAACACCAAGGGCGTTGAGAACATCGAGAACGTCAACAAGGCACTGAAGGCAGCGAGTTCCTGGTATGACAAGGTCAACGCGCCGGCGCTGGTCTAGTCCCCCGAGCATCGATCATCGGAACGCCGTGGCTCCGGCCACGGCGTTTCTGTTTCTGCGGTACGTGAACGGCGGCCGCTGAACCGAGCGGCCCGAACCGCGTCGAGTGCGCGTTGTTCCCAACCCCGAACTTTCGGCGGCAGTATACTTGCGTGCCATGTGGCGCGGTATTGCCAGGGCTGTGTTCGCCTGTATCCTGCTCGCCGGGTGTAGCTGCCATGCAGCGGACCAGCCGACGACGAAGATCATCATGCTCGGCACCGGAACGCCGGCTCCGAATCCTGACCGTTCCGGGCCAGCGACCGCGATTCTGGTTGGTGACCGAGCCTATCTGGTTGACTTCGGTCCTGGAGTCGTCCGCCGCGCTGCAGCGGCCCAGGCGAAGGGATATCCGGCTGTGAACCCGGCCAACATCAGGGTTGCTTTCGTGACGCATCTGCATTCCGATCACACCGCCGGATATCCCGACCTGATTCTTACGCCCTGGATTTTTGGCAGAAGGGAATTGGACGTATACGGCCCGGAAGGAACGCAGGAGATGACGCAGCACATCCTGGCCGCGTATCGACAGGACATCGAAATCCGGAGCAAGGGCATGGAACGCGTGCCGCCGATCGTTGTACGCGCGCATGACGTGAAACCGGGAGTCGTCTACAAGGACGACCAGGTCACGGTCAAAGCATTCGCGGTGCCCCATGGGGAGTGGCCGCAGGCATTCGGCTACCGGTTCGAAACGCCGGACCGCACGATCGTGATCTCGGGCGATACCAGCCCCAGTTCCGAGCTGATCGCAAACTGCCAACGCTGCGACGTGCTGATCCACGAGGTGCAATTGCCTTCGTCTAACGTGCCGCACATGCCGGATTGGGCCGCGTATCGGGCGAAGTATCACACCACGACCGATGAGCTCGCCGATATCGCCAATCGCACTCAGCCACGGTTGCTGATTGTCTATCACAACTCCTCGAACGAAGCCGGCCTTCGGCAGATCGAGGAGCAAATTCAGGCGAAGTATCACGGTCGGGTGGTCATCGGCCACGACCTTGATGTCTATTAGCGACGACGACACGTAAGTGTGCGCTGCCGGGAGCTGAAGTTGCAGCGACCGCTGCGAGAAATATTTCTCCACAACCTGCAACTTTCCACGACTAACAACGAGAGGCCGGGTTTCCACGGTCAACCTGTGTTGTCAGGAGGCCTCTCCATGAAGAGCGCATCCGCTCTTTGCTGCCTTCTGCTTGCGGCGCCGTTGTGTAGTTACGCTGCGGAGCAGATCATTCCTGCCGGCTCTCTGATCTCCTGTACGCTCTCTGAGCCCAAACTCAACTCAAAAACCGCAGCCATCGGCGATCCCGTTCTCTGCCGCGTTGGCCATGCCGAACGTTACGGTCGCTCCGTGCTTCCCTTTGACAGCTATCTGGTGGGCCGCTTCGAGGATTACAAAGATCCGGGTCACCTGGTCGGCAAGGGATGGATGGAACTCCGCTTCGACCGCATGGTCATTGAGCCGGATACCGAGATCCCCGTCGAGGCCCGGGTGGTGGATGTGCCCGGGTACAACGTTGACCGCTATGGACGCATTCAGGGCAAGGGTCACGCGGTGCGCGACACCGTCACCTGGATGATTCCGATCCTCTGGCCCATCGACCTGCTCGAACTGCCGCGCCGCGGCCCCCGTCCCACCCTGAAGCAGGAGACTCGTCTCACGCTGAAGGTGATGGACGACCTCGGCATTCCGAAGTTCGATCAGCCGCAGTACCAGCGCGATCCTTCCGGACTGGTTCGGCGTCAGCCGAGCGCCTACGAGGAGGATCAGCAGGCTCCGCCTCCGCCTGCTCCGATTGCCCAGGAGCAGCCGCCGGTGCAGCCTCCGCAACCCCAGTACGCTTACCAGCCGCAGCAGCAATATCCGTATCAGCCGGTCGTTGTGACGACGCCGCCACCCATTGTGGTGACTGCACCGCCGCCGGTTTATTACGCGCCGCAGCCGGTGTATATGCCGCCACCCATGCGCAGCGTGGTCGTCATCCGCAACGGATACGCCTACCGCATGTGGGTGCAGTAGGGATGACCCATCCTGATCGCTCCGGATCGATCGAGCGACAGGATGGGTGATTCTTTCGGATTACACCAATCGTGGGTTACTCGATCCCGCGGTACTCGCCTTGGGTCTGCGTTCTGTACTCCGCGCGAGCCTGCCTCACGGTCGGGAGATCGGGATCCGCGTCCTTCCAGGTGGCGAGAACTTGCTCATACGCCGATCGCGCCTCTGCCGTTGCACCGGCGGCCCGAAGAGACCGCGCCAGCTGTAGCTGCGCCAGGATGCCGATGGGGTCGTTCACGACGACGCCCGCATGCTGGGCGATTCTGCGGAATTCCGCGACGGCTTGCGCAGACTGTCCGCCGTCGAGAAAGGCCAGCCCTCGCGCGTACGGCGGGTACAGCGCTCCGAAGTTGGCATGGATCGCGCTGCGCGGTGAGCCCAAGTCGTACGGCGTCGCCGCCTCGAGCGATTCCAGCGACTGCTGCGGATTGCCGTGCTCGAGAGCGAGCATCGCCTTCAGCACCGGCAGGTAGCTGAAGCGGACGGATGTGTCGTCAGGGTGATTCCTTTCGAGGTCGGCTGTGAGTGCCTGAGCGTGTGCGGTATCTCCCGCGAGCGCCAGAGCCAGCGCCGCGCCGTATTCCACGCCGGCATCCTCTTTCGCAATCGAAAGAGCTCTGCCGGCGTCGGTCTTCGCTTCGGCAACATTGCCGAACAGCCCTTCCGTGATAGCCGCCGCCGCGAAGTAGAGCGCTGCGGATTCGTGACGGCCGCCGGCATCGGCGAGACGTTCGGCCTCGGCAAATTTTGCTCGCGCTTCCTGCATACGGCCATGCCAGGCGGCTACGTCCGCTTCGTGCTCGGCAACCCACTCGTGGGAGACGGGATCTTCGCCGGCCGCGGCTGTTGCCTGATCCATCGCAGCCTGGTCGTGCTGGAGAAAACCCAGATCGTAACGCTCCGGCAGCAACTCCGGGCGCATCC
>DASSKX010000239.1:0-3626 GCA_035689925.1 Acidobacteriaceae bacterium | reverse complement strand
GAGGCGATGCGCGACCAGCAGAGCCTTCCGCCTTGCTTCGCCGACGGAACTCTCATCGGTGATGGGGATCCATTCCGTATAAGCTATTTCCATCGGATCACCGTGATGCGCGTGCCCTTTCCCGGTGCTGATTCGATCGAGAACTCATTGACCAGACGCTTGCTGCCGCCGAGACCGAGACCCATTCCACTGCCGGTGGTAAATCCATCTTTGAGCGCCAATTCCACATCGGGGATGCCCGGCCCATGATCTTCAAAGTGCAGCTTGAGCCCAACGCGTCCGCCCGCGCCGACCTGTTCAATGGTCATCGACCCGCCCTTGCCGTGATCGAGTGCGTTGCGCGCCAGTTCGCTGGCTGCGGTGACGAGTTTCGTCTGGTCGACCAGCGTAAAGCGCAGCTCGGTGGCCCATTGGCGCACTTTCTGCCGGGCCAGCACCACGTCGTTCGAGTTTTTCAGCGGGAGCGTTTCACGCTTCGTCTCGCTCATGTTCGCTCCCCGTGCGGAATCCCGCTCCCGCTCCGTAGAGCAGTTCCATGCCCGCTTCCACGCTGAGCGCCGTACGAACGCCCGGCAGCGACATACCCAGCTCGACGAGGGTGATGGCAACGGCGGGCTGCATGCCCACTACGATCGTTTCGGCTCCCAAAACGCGGGACATGGCTGCGATATTGGCCAGCATGCGGCCAATGAACGAGTCGACAATTTCCAGTGACGAGATATCGATCAGGACGCCGGTCGAGCCCCATTCGGCGATGCGGCTGGTAACGTCGTCCTGTAATTGAAGGGCCAGCTTGTCGTGCATGTCCACCTGGATGGTGATCAGCAGCAGAGTGCCCATGCGCAGTACCGGGATCCGTTCCACTTAGCCCTCCTGTTTGGCCAGTGGCCCGGCGAGAACCACTTTGGACCCGGCGGCGGAAGCGTTCTGGCGCACGACCGTGCGTCCGCTCATCTGCAGAGCCAGGGCGAATGCGTCGGACAGCCTGGCCCGCGTCGTTACGTCTTCCAGATTGATGCCAAGATGCACGATAGTCTGCGCAATCTGCGGACGCACGCCGCTGATGATGCACTCGGCACCCATCAGCCGGGCCGCCGTAATCGTCTTCAGCAGATGCTGCGCTACGAGAGTATCTACGGTTGGCACCCCGGTGATGTCGATGATCGCGTATTTGGAGTTCGTCGCAACGACCGTCTGCAGCAGGTTCTCCATGACCACCTGGGTGCGTGCGCTATCCAGCGTCCCGATAATCGGCAGCGCCAGAATGCCTTCCCACAGCTTGACCACCGGAGTCGATAATTCAAGCAACTCCTGCTGCTGTCGCGAAATCAGCTCTTCCCTCGCCGCGAGATAGGCGTCCGTTGTGAGGAGTGCCAGACGGTCCAGCAACTCAGTCGCCGTCCAGATCGTGTCGAACATCTTGTCCTGCGTCTTTCCCATATCGCGGCGAATCGCCGAGAATAGCGGTCGTTTCAGGGAAAGGACGAAGGTCGCCACTTCCGTGGCGGTGAAGCCCTGCCGCGCGCGTGAGGCAGAGATTTCTTCGAGATACTCGCGGGTCTGTCTCCAGCCAGCCGTCATTACATCTTCGGACCCGCTGCTGCGAACTGCCTCAGTGACTGCGCTCAGGAGGGCGCTACACTGCTCTTCCATCTCGGCTTTGCTCATCAGATCGCTGCGCTGCACGGTCTGATGGAGGTCCCCGATCCACTCCGAGCGGATCTGCTGTTCATTGCGGGAAATAATATCTGCTAAGTCACTCATCGACGGTCCCTTCGGAATGGCTACGGAAGTGATTTGGAGCTGGAATCGCAACTGGCGGAGGGCGTGCCGATTCCTTTTTACTCCAAAATCCGCGACTGCGAGTGAATTGGACGGAAACCGGCTTTAGAGAGGTACTCGGTCATTGGGCGGGTACACCCGACAACCCGCGCAAAACCTGCTGCAAGACAGACACGTCCTGGCCCTTTTCAACGTAGGCTTTAACCTTGAACATACGGCAGATCTCCCGGTAGTGGTCTCCAAGAACGGTCCAAACCACCAGCGGAATGCGTGCTAACCGAGGATCACTGTGCCAGTAGCGGAGCAGCTCGAAGCCGCTCTGGAATCCAAGGTCGATATCAAGGACGATAGCGTCGGGCAGGGACACTTCTCCGGCAAGACCCTTCTGCAACCAGGACACAGCAGATTCGGCGGAAGGTCTGGCTTCAACGCCTGAAAATCCGGAATCTTCGGCTGCTCGAGTGGCGACGCGTAGATCCTTTAACTGATCTTCGACAATCAGCACGTTCATAAGAGCCCTCACAGAAGTCCGGAATGTGGCCGCAGTGTACTACCGGGAAGCGTCTGGAAACAGCTTTGTCGTGGAACCGTGTTCTCGCGCTGCGGCGGCAGAAAGCCGCCGCAGCGGGTGCGTACGCCTACTAAATGAGGTGTAGCACTTCCGCCACAGTGGAAACTGTCGCTAGGATGCCAGACCCAATCGGGCACCACCCCAGCCGGAATCTTGCTACGTCTGCGGGCCACGTAAGCATAGCAGAGCCCAAGTCTCCTGCGTCCAGCTGTTCGCGACCATCGCAGTTCTCTGGTGGACCCCGGAACCTCGTACAGCCATGCAATACCCCTGGTCGCAACAGCCATAAATCCCCCTGGTCGCAACAGCCATACCTGCACTTGGAGGAGACCAGTGGCGGCCAGGGCCCGCTACGAAATCGACGCATTTGAGAGAACCGCGGAGCCAGTGGCGATCCGCGGGTATCACGCCCACGACGAGAGAGTGTCTCGGCGGCAAAGCCGGGCATTTCTTTTCTTGATGCAACCTGGGACCCTGCAACTCAGACTGTGATAGCCCGATGACCCGAGCATCCAATCAGCGCATCCAACTTCAACGATGGGCAACAACGGGCACAGGCTGGCGTTTCTGATTGTGGAAGCCGAGCCGGGGCAAGGTCTGTCCACTCGCAAACTTCTGCTCGAATCCGCCAAACACAACGTTGTGACCGCCTATTCGAGCGAAGAGGGCATTCGGATGTTCAAGCGGTTCCAGAGTGTCGATGCGGTCGTTGTTGATTCCGAGTTGGAAGGCAATGAACGCCTGGTGGCATCGGTGAAGGAGCACAATTCCGGGATGCGCGTTGTGTGCCTCAGTCCACGAGAGGGAGCGAGAGCGTCCTGGGCGGACGAGACCGTGAATTCGCACGATCCGGCTGCTTTGCTGGAACTGCTGCAAGAGATGGGTGGCCGCACCGACATCTAGTTCAGGCCCGAGATTAGGGCACACCTGAGCAAACCGCCTGCCCTCGCAGCAGTGATCCGTCGGCGGGCGAGTCGTCGGCATGGACCTCTTCGCCAGCCTGGCGGATGTAATGCTGCCCCCTTAGGGTTCCGGCTGGGACGAGAAAAAGCGGGCGCGAGTTAAGCAGAGAGTAAACAGCCGGCGCGCGTCAGAAGAGGGCCACCCTGCCCGGCAGAGTTCTTCAGAGCTTGTCCTTGAAGAGCAGGGGATCCCGCACACAGCAATCAGCAGCAGGTGAAGCCGGAGCTGGCGAAGAGATGCATCATGGGAGAGCCAGGGACGAGGCTCGAGGACGGTACAGGCAGCATCAGCCGAAAGCATCGCTTGAGAG
>DASSKX010000238.1:0-5095 GCA_035689925.1 Acidobacteriaceae bacterium | reverse complement strand
CGCGCTCAGTCAGGCGAGTGCGAACGACGAGGACTCCGGCATCCAGCAAATGTTCTTCGAGTTGGGCCGCGAGGGCGGAATTGTCGATGGCAATCAGCGCTAGCGCTCCGTGTCCGTGGGCTCGCTGTGCGGCCTCGACGATGTCGCGGATCATCCCCGCGCCGGCCGTGGCGTGGTCGGCGGGATCGATCAGGATGAAACTGCCGGTCGAGCGATTCTCACGATAGAGATCGGCCAGCAGCGGACGGCTTGTCTCCAGGACGACCGTGCCAATGGCATTCAGGTCCAACGCGTCCGCCGGAATTTGCTGCAGATGCTCGACGTCCAGACGCGAGCGAATCTGCACCACACGTGCGCGGACGGTCTGCGTCGTGTGCTTCAGCAGGTACGTCGCGCCGGGGCGCAGCGGCTTGGACTGCATCCACACCAGCGTTGCTTCCAGCCGGCTCGCTTTACGCGGAGGCGCATTGACGGCGGCGATCATATCACCGCGGCTGATGTCCGCCTCGTCTTCCAGCGTGAGCGTAACGGACTGCGGAGCGCGGGCTACCTGCAGGTCGCCGTCCCAGGTACTGATGCTCCGGACGCGTGTACGAACTCCTGACGGCAGTGCTACGACTTCGTCGCCGGGGCGAATGGTTCCGGCAGCGATCTGCCCGGCGAAGCCGCGGAAGTCCTGATGCGGGCGAATCACCCGCTGGACGGGCAGCCGAAAGCCGGCATGGGACTTTTCGATGGCCAGCGGCACGGTCTCCAGCAATTCCAGCAGGGTCGGACCGTCGTACCAGGGCGTCCGGCTGCTGGAATGCACCACGTTGTCGCCGTCGAGCGCGCTCACCGGTACGGGAATGAGTTCCGGAATCTCGAGTTGCCGGGCCAGCTTCTGCAGCGACTGCCGGTGCTGCTCGAAGACCTCTTCGGAAAAGCCGACGAGGTCCATTTTGTTCACGGCAGCAATGACTACGGGAATGCCGAGCAGAGCGGCGATGGAGGCGTGGCGACGCGTCTGGTCGAGAATGCCTTTGCGCGCGTCAACCAGCACGATGGCCACGTCGGCGGTCGAGGCTCCGGTCGCCATGTTGCGCGTGTACTGCTCGTGCCCCGGCGTGTCGGCAATGATGAACTTGCGCCGCGGGGTTGAGAAGTAGCGGTAGGCAACATCGATGGTGATGCCCTGCTCCCGCTCGGCGCGGAGGCCGTCGGTCAGGAGAGCAAAGTCGATGGCTGCGTCTTTCGTGACGGACTTCACCGTGTCTTCGTAGACGCTGCGCGAGTCGTAGAGCATGCGCCCGATCAGCGTCGACTTGCCGTCGTCCACGCTGCCGGCCGTGCTGAAGCGCAGCAGGTCTTTGCGCCGGTCGGCTTCCAGCAACTGCTCGATGTCCTGTTCCGGCTCGATCACCGGCACTGCATTTTCGAGAACCGCCATCAGAAGTATCCCTCGCGCTTCTTGATTTCCATCGAGCCGTCCTGGTCGTGATCGATCACGCGATTGGCGCGCTCGGAATTGCGCATCGCCATGAGCTCGGCAATGATTTTCGGCAGCGTGTCGGCGTCGGACCGGATCGCGCCCGTGCAGGGGCTGCACCCCAGCGAGCGCAGGCGGCATTTCACCCACTGCTCCTCGCCGGGCAGTCCTTTGACGAAGGGCTGCTCGATGGGAATGAGACTGTCGCCGCGGACGAGCATGCGGCGCTCTTTTGCGAAGTAGAGCGGCACGATTGGGATTTTCTCGAGATGGATGTAGTGCCAGATGTCCAGTTCGGTCCAGTTGGAGAGCGGAAAGACGCGAATGCTCTCGCCGGGACCGATCCTGCCGTTGAAGAGGTTCCAGAGTTCCGGACGCTGGTTCTTGGGATCCCACTGACCAGCCGCGTCGCGGAAGGAGAAGATGCGCTCCTTCGCGCGCGACTTCTCCTCGTCGCGTCGCGCGCCGCCGAAGGCCGCATCGAAGCCATGCGCCTTCAGGCCATCGAGGAGAGCCTGCGTTTTGAGGAGTCCGCAGCAGCGCTGCGTCCCGAGCGCAAAGGGATTGGCTCCATCGGCGATGGCCTGCTCATTGCGCCAGACGATCAGCTTCAGGCCCAGTTCCGCCGTATAGCGGTCGCGGAATTCGAGCATCTCCCGGAACTTGTAGCCGGTGTCGACGTGCAGCAGCGGAAACGGGATCGGCCCGGGATGGAACGCCTTTTGGGCCAGGCGCAGCATCACCGAGGAGTCCTTGCCGATCGAGTAGAGCATGACCGGCTTCTGAAACTCCGCGGCGACCTCGCGGATGATGTGGATGCTCTCCGCCTCCAGCAGCTGAATGTGGCTGAGCCGCGCCGCGCTCAGCTCGGGCTTCTCCGGCGGGTGCTCGAAACCGGCGACCCCGCTGAAACCTGCTCCTGGGCTGACAACTTCTCCGGTAAATCCCATGCGCTCTCCTGCTCTCGATTCGGAAACTAAAAAACCGCGCCAGCGTGGTAGCTGCGGCGCGGTCTTATGGGGTCCTGCTGATGAATCTGCTAAGTCGTCTCCACCCCACAAGTCCGGCACAGCGTGCGACAACACGCGCAACAACGGACGGTGGTGAGACAGAAAGTCATCCAACTCCACTATAGGTTCGGCAGCCGATCCGGTCAAATGCCCAAAGCTGCTAAATCGATGAAGTTGCCCACTAAATCGATCCTTGAAATCAGTTTCATTTTGAGACTAAAAAAGCGCCCCGAAAGGGCGCTTCGTCCGGACTGGCCAGGTAAGGAGTACTTACGAAGCCATCGCGGAACTTGCCAGGGCAATCTCCGCCCGCATACGCGTGCTCGGGCGCAGGACCAACTGAACACCGTCAGTCGACTGCTTCATTGCCATGGTTTGGGAGCATGTGCCACAAAGCCAGAAGTGCTCGATATGCCGCGTCCGCTTACCACCAGCGGCTACGACCTTATCCGGCACGTCAAATACGAAGACTCGCCCGTCCCTCAAGTAGTGCAGGGGCTTGGCGCATTTCGGATTTGCGCAATTGCTGACCATATTTACCTTCTCCTATGCGCTACCGAGTTCCCAGTGGAAGACCTGAGCGCTGCTGCAATGTGGAACGAACCAAGACGGGAAAACACGTCGTGCAAAAAATTTGCCCGCAATACTGCTTGATTTGCTGGTCGTGCGATTAGATGCAGACTCTGGGGCGAACTGTTTTCCACAGCTGCCTGTTTCTGGGAGCGAAACCTAAGTCCGATTACCAATAGGCTAACAATTCCATTTTGCCTCAGATTGCGCCAAAACGCGCAACTTTCTCGTGAAAATCTGCACAGGGTTGCCTCTGCGGGTGTGCAAAAATTGTTGTTTGCTCTAAACCGGGAGAAATGCCTCTGCTGCGGTCCGCCTTTATTGCACTTTCTACTAATTCCCGGCTCCGCCGATTCGTGGAAAAATCCTCCCTCGGCCGCCGCATGTCAGCACGGTTTGTCGCCGGGTTCCGAATCGAGGATGCACTGAGCGCGGCCGCAGCACTCGGCCGGCAGGGGCTGTTCGTCACGCTCGACAGCCTGGGAGAGAACGTCTCCAGCCCCGCACAGGCTCGCCAGGCCGCCCAGATCTATCACTGGCTGCTGGATGCGATCGCAGCGGCGAATTTCGATGCCAACGTCAGCCTGAAGCTGACCCAGATGGGCATGGACCTGGGGGAGAACGTCGCGTTTGAAATTGTGTCCGGGCTTGTGAAACAGGCAGCAGCGGCGAACAGTTTCGTTCGGGTGGATATGGAGGGCTCTGCTTACACGCAGGCGACCATCGACCTGGTCCGCAGGCTGCACGCTGTGCCCGCAAACCGGGGCCACGTCGGCATCGTGATTCAGGCGTATCTCCGCCGCAGCGCCCGGGATGTCGAGACGCTGCTTTCCGACGGCATTCGTCTCCGGCTCTGCAAGGGTGCCTACAAGGAGCCGCCGGAGGTCGCATTTCCGACCAAGAGAGAAGTGGACGAGAATTTTGTCGCGCTGACGAAGGTGCTGCTGAAGAGCGGTATCTACCACGGCATCGCGACGCACGATGAGGCGATGATCCGGGCAACACGGGAGTTCGTTGCAGCGGAAAGAATGGACCGCTCGAGCTTTGAATTCCAGATGCTCTACGGAATCCGCCGGGACCTGCAGCGCCAGCTCGTGCAGGAGGGATACCACGTCCGCGTCTATGTACCGTTCGGCGACCAATGGTACCCGTACTTCATGCGGCGCCTGGCCGAGCGGCCGGCGAATGTGCTGTTCCTGGCGAGGAACTTCTTCCGGAAGTAAAGTCGACGGTCCGCGAACTAGGCCGTCCGGGATTGGCGCAGGGAGCCGGTCACGGAATCCAGCGCATCCCGCATCTGCTTCGCGCGATAGATTGGAATGCCCATGCGAGTTTCGAATTCGCGTGAGTCCAACTCTGCCAGAACAAGGGTGAGGGCATTCCGGATGGCGAGGAGTTCTTCCAGCGCGAATTCCACTGGGCCATCGGCTTTTGCAGAATGCACCCTCGCCAGAAGGCCTGTGGCGTCTTCTTCGGATATGCCGAGGGCGGCATCAAGATTCGACACCGCGATGCCGTTGCAGACTTCATTCAGGGCGTTATTGAAGTCCCCAATTTCGTCTGCGGACATGCGCAGGATCAGTCTCCCGGGATAGCTCGCCTCGATTTGCATGCTGATCGCTATATTAGCCCCCGAAAGTACGCCCTTCCCCTGGGCGGCCGGAATGCGGTACCGCCATCATCACTCCAGTTATCTGTGATTACGATCATCTGCAGCGCTTCGCTCCAGTAAGCGTGTCGCCCCGATCGCAGGGTCACGTGCGAGCAAGACGAGTCGGTGAGAACCAGATGGATGAGATCCGCGAATTCCTCGCGAGTCCTTACCTCCGGGAACTCATCTCTGTCGACGACATGTTCCTGGAACGCGTGCCCGCTGGCGATTCGCTCCGCGCGGGCGCGCGCCTGCTGATTTTCCATCTCCAACCAGAAAAATCATACGGTCCCGTCAGCGGAGTTCGACGCAGAAGGGTTTTTCTGAGCAGATTGAACCCTGCACTTTCGTCACTTAATAGCTATTTGGCTGGTACGGCTCGACGGACAGCAGACT
>DASSKX010000237.1:0-3508 GCA_035689925.1 Acidobacteriaceae bacterium | reverse complement strand
GGGCGATGCAGTACGCGGACCAGCAGCAGCGAGACGACGACGCTGATCCAGCGGACGCCGAGCACGACCGGAATCGCGAGCAGGCCGGCATAGATGTAGTGCAGGTGCCAGGGCATGACCAGCAGTTCGAGGCCGAGCAGCAGGAAGAGCATGACGTTGAGCATGTCGTCGATCAGCTCCCAGAAGCGATCGACGCGCTCCCGCGTCAGCTCGGACATGGCCATTTCGCGCGCGACACTACCGGCAACCAGGCCGGCCGCAACGACTTCCAGCGGCGCGGAGAGGCCCAGCACGTCCGCCAGTGCGTAACCGCCCATGGCCAGTGCCAGGGTGAGCAGTTCCTCGACGCGATAGGCATCGACGGTGCGGAGGAGCGTGTAGGCGATATAGCCAAGGGCGAGTCCCAGGCCGATGCCGCCGCCCGCCTTCACCAGCAGGTGCCAGCTGAACGCGCCGAAGGTGAAAGATTGGCCGGTGTCGAAGGATGCGAGGAGCGTCAGGAAGAGAACGGCGCCGACTCCGTCATTGAACAGCGACTCGCCCGACAGCTGCGCTTCGAGGCTGGCCGGTGCGCCGACGCGCCGCATCATCTCGACGACGGCAATGGGATCGGTGGGTGAAATGAGAGCGCCGAAAAGGAAGCAGGGCAGGAATCCGAGCTCGAGGCCGGTGGCCCGGAGGACTCCTTTGATGACAAAGCCGACCAGCAATGCGGAGACGACCGTCCCGAAGATGGACAGCGCTGCCACCGGAGCTTTCTGCCTGCGCAGTTCACCGACGTTCAGCTGCATCGCCCCGGCGAAGAGCAGGAACGCCAGCATCCCATGCAGGACCACCACGGAAAAATCAATGTGGCTGATGAGCCCGGCGGCCTTGGCGTGTACCGCCGGAATCGACCCCGCCAGCAACACGAGCGGGGTCGAAACGACCAGCGACAGCAGCATGACGCCGACAGTCGTTGGCAGTCGCAGCAGACGATGGCTGATCAGGCTGAAGGCAGCAGCCAGAGTCACCAGAGCGCTGAGCAGGGCAAAGACGTACATGACGGATATCCGCGGGCCGACACCTGCATGGATGTCACGAACGCAGTCCATGACGTGGTGCAGCTTACGATTTCGAGAATCGTAGCAGGCGCGCTACTCGGGAGTGCCGCTCTCTTCAGGCTCGGCTGTTTCGATGGCCAGCAGCGCGTCTTCCCCGACGTCCCACTTCTTCAGCACGCGGACGATGGTTCCGGTGGAGAATCCGGCACGCATCAGCATCCGCGCAACGCGCGCGGTCTCTTTCTCGTTCGCCGGCTTACGCACCCGCTTGCGTTCGAGATGGCGGCGCGCCAGATCTTCCTCGCGAACGTCTTCATACGCTGTGTCCAGTGTTGTTGTGATCACCTCTGCCTGGACACCCTTGCGCATCAGGTCCTGCTGCACGCGGCGGCGGCCGAAGCTGGAGTTTTCCTGGCGGAGTTTTGCGTAATCCTGTGCGTAGCCGCTGTCATCGAGGTAGCGCTGCTCTTTGAGCCGCACGATTACGCGCTCGATTTGCTCCGCGCCTTCTTCCCCGGGCGGAACGCGCCGGCGCAGCAGCCGTTTCAGCTCGGCGACGGTGCGCATCTGCTGCCCGAGCAACTTCACGGCGTAGCTGTAGAGGGAATTCTCGTCCAGAAGAACGGGCGCTTTGCGGGGGCGCATGCAGTCAGCGTAGTACAGCCGGGCGGCAGGGGGTCAGTTTCTTAGGTGCGGCGACGGTACCGAATTTCAAATTCGTACCCCGTGCTCGGAGGGAAGAGTTCGGCGACGTGGCGCAGACGCTCGGCCAGCGACGCTGGGGCCAGCAGGGGATATTCGCGTTCGCGCAGATCGGCGTAGTCGAAGTCGAGCGTGAGGGAGAGCATGTAGACCGCCAGCGCGTCGGCGAAGGCTGCTTCGAGATAGGCGGACTTGGCCTTCTCGTCGACTGCGCTGCCGCGGCTGTGATCCTGAGCGCGGCGGCGATTCTCCCAGGCATCGTGGCTGGTTTCCCCTCGGACATCCGCGGTCGCCTGTGACCAGACCAGCTCGCCAAAGCTTTCCGGAACGCCGATGGCCTCGACGAAGTGATGTCCCACGTTGATGAAGAACTCGAAGGCCAGCGCGAACTTGTCCTGCATGAGTCGCGTGGAGATGAAGATGCACTCGGACCCGCCGAACCGGACGTTGCGGTGGCAGATCGCGCGGTCGCTCAGATCGACGGAATAATCCGGCGCGACGACTGTATCTTCATCTTCGCCGATGGCCAGGGGAACGAAGTAGTACGCCCGCTGGCGCAGGGCCACGGCGATCACCGGCGGAACGGCCTGGATGATGTGCTCCAGGTCCTTCTGGTCCAGGTGAACTTCGCCAAATGTCGCATAACAAAGGCCGTTGTCCGCCTGCTGGACAGCAGCTTGCTGGGCGACCTTCGCGGCGGAATACAGCGGAATCTGCGCGGCTCCAGCCATCTGGTATTTATTCTAATGGACAAGGAGTTCCCCTGATGACCGACCGCGCACAGCCTTCCCGGCTGCTCGGCATTCCGCTTGGAGACTTCGGACTCTTCTCGGCTCTGCTGCTGTCCCTGGCCTCCGGATTTCTCACCTTCTTCGCGACATGCTTTCTGGCCATCCTTGCGCTGCTGGCCTGGAATGTGTCGACGCATCAGGCGATCAACTACGCGGATTCATACCGGTATGTGGCGGCGCCCGCCGGGGCGGTGGTTCTGGTCGTGGCGCTGTTCTTCTTTACCGGGACGTGGCTGCGCCGCAAGTTTGCCGGAGCGCATTGATGGCTGTCGTTCCGGTGGAGAGCGTCACGCCCACAGCGGAGCAGGCCCGCGCCTGGTGTGCGCAACTGGAGGCCGGAGACATCCTGTACTTCCCGCAGACGCCCGTCCCGGTGCCGCCGGACGACCTCAGCTTCCTGCTCGGACAGCAGCAGACGGACAGCTCGCTGCACAAGAACATCGCCTATAAGCCGAATATCGACAAGCTGAGCGGCTTTGACGCGAAGACCGCGAGCCCCGCTGCCGTCGAGCGGCTGCACCGGATCATGCGGAACTACTCGCAGTCGGTGGTCGGGTTCCTGACGGGTTTCCTGTCCGCCTATCAGGCGAACTGGCAGCTGGACTACGCCAGCTTCCGTCCGCAGGAGGAGCAGGGCCGCAATCTGCCGCTCCGCCGGCGGAACGACCTGCTGCACACTGATGCCTTCCCGACGCGGCCGACCTTTGGCGCACGCATTTTGCGGTTCTTCAACAATATCCATCCGAGTCGCACGCGCGACTGGGTGGTCAGTGATCCTTTTGCGGCGACGGTGAAGCAGTTTGCGCCGCAGCAGATCGCGCCACGCCCCGGGTCGGCGCTGTCGCGGGCTGGCAAAGGAGCAGCGCAGGCCATCGGCCTTGGCGCTGCGATTCCGTCGCTGAAGCGCTCGCCCTACGACGACTTCATGATGCGGTTTCACAACTTCCTGAAGGAGAATCCGCGATGGCAGCT
>DASSKX010000236.1:0-4099 GCA_035689925.1 Acidobacteriaceae bacterium | reverse complement strand
TACGACAACGGCGGTGCCGGCATGAATCTCACCGGCGGCGATCATCCCCAGCAGGTGCAGGGCATTCACGTCACCGCGGATTACTTCGCCCTCTTCGGCGCTCCGATTGCCGCGGGTCGCACCTTCAGCACGGCCGAAGATCGCCCGAACGGCGGACATGTGGTGGTGCTGAGCTATGGCCTGTGGAGGAAACGCTTCGGCGCCGATCCGAAGATCGTTGGATCGTCGATCCAGATTGACGGCCAGCCCTATCTGGTGGTCGGAGTGATCGGCCGCAGCTTCGTCACAGACGGACCGGCGGACCTGTGGGTGCCGATGCAACTGGATCTGAACTCGCATGAGATGGTGCACACGTTCGTGGCGGCGGCACGCCTCCGCCCCGGCGTCACGATGGCGCAGGCCAACGCGCAGATGAAGCTGGCGGCCGTCGGCTTCCAGCGCACCTACGGAGAACATTCGTTGCCGCCCCACGGCGCGTTCGGCGTCGTCTCGCTGCGCGACTTCACCATCGGAGATATCCGGCGCCCGCTGCTGGTGCTGCTGGGCGCAGTTGGATTCGTGCTGCTGATCGCATGCGCGAATCTGGCGAATCTTCTGCTGGCGCGCGCCTCTGTGCGCCGCCGCGAACTGGCCACGCGCGCTGCGCTCGGGGCGGGGCGGGGGCAGATCATCCGTCAGTTGCTGACAGAAAGCCTGGTGCTGTCTTTGGGCGGCGGCGTCCTGGGGCTCGTCTGCGGATTTGTCGGCGTGCGGCTGCTCCTCAGCGTCAATCCGGGCAATATTCCGCGGATCGGCGAAACCGGAGCCGCGGTCACCCTGGATATCCGTGTGCTCCTGTTTACGCTGGGCGTGGCTGTGCTGACCGGCATTCTCTTCGGACTCTTTCCTGCCATTGCTGCGTCGCGGCCAAACCTCGCCGCCGCGCTCAACGAAAGCTCAAGCCGCTCCGGGATGAGTTATCGCCAGGGCAAGGTGCGTTCGCTGCTGGTGGTCAGCGAGGTGGCGCTGGCGCTGGTGCTGGTCGTCGGAGCGGCGCTGCTGATTCGTACCTTCTACAACCTTGAGGCGGTCAACCCCGGCTTCGGCACGCACAACATTCTCACCATGACGATGTCGATGAGCGGGAGCCGCTTCCAGAAGAGCGCGCCTGTCGCGCAGGTGATTCGCGATGGCAGGGAACGGCTCGTCGCGATTCCGGGCGTCGAGGATGCAGCCACGACCAACGCGCTGCCGATGGAAGGCGGCTTCGGCATGGTCTTCGATATTGTCGGACGGCCGAAGGGCAGTGGCAACGCGGGTGGCGGCGCAGGCTTCGACTCCGTCTCGTGGAGCTACTTCTCGGCGTTTCAGATTCCGCTGCTGCGCGGGCGCAGCTTCACGGAGCAGGATGATGCATCGGCACCGGGCGTGGTGATCATCAACGAGGCGCTGGCGAAGCGCTACTGGCCCACCGGCGATCCGCTGCGCGACCGCATGCTGATTGGCGCAGGCGCGGGTCCGGCCTTTGCGGAGCCAGCGCGGCAGATCATCGGCATCGTAGGCAATACGCACGACGGCGGCGTTGACCGCCAGCCCATCCCGATGATGTACATTCCGCTGGCGCAAATGCCCGACGGAGAAACCGCGCTGAACTCGAAGGTAGCGCCGCTGTGGTGGGTGGTGCGCACGCGCGTGAATCCATACTCGCTGCTGAACCCGATCGAAGCCGCACTGCGTGAGGCCAGCGGAGGACTGCCGGTCGCGCATATCTGCACGATGGACGAGGTTGAGGCGCGCAATCTGGCCCGGCAACGTTTCAATATGCTGCTGCTGATGATCTTCGGAGCGGCCGGACTGCTGATGGCCGCAACAGGCGTCTTTGGCGTCATGTCGTACTCGGTGCAGCAGCGAACGCAGGAACTGGGCGTGCGCATGGCGCTCGGCGCCCAGGCCTCAAACCTGCGCAATATGGTCATCGGCCAGGGCATGCTGCTCGCCGGGGTGGGCGTCGTCGCAGGGACAGCCGGCGCCTTCTGGCTCACGCGCTTTCTCGCTGGATTCCTGTTCGACGTGAAGGCCTGGGATCCAATGGCCTTCCTGGCAACAGGAGTGCTGCTGTTAGCCGTCGCACTCGTGGCGGTCTGGGTTCCGGCAAGGCGGGCGACGCGCGTGGATCCGATGACGGCTCTGCGGCTGGAATAGAGGCGGTAAACACAGGACGGGCGAAGAACCGTTTACGACACGCGCGGCAGAGCAGCGCGGCGGCGCGCTCGCAAACTCCAGAAGAAAACAGCAAACAGCGTGGGCACGATCATCGCCCAGGCTACATAGAAGATCCAGTCCGATGGTCCGGAGTGCCCGGCGAGTTCCATGTGCAGAATCGGCTCGAGCCGCCACAGCAGAGGAGTGGAGAACATAGCGGCGATCCAGCCGAGAGGCAGCCCAATCAGCAGCGACAGGCCGATCGCGACGGCGATATCGATGGATTGCGCGGTACGAGCAGAGACGGTCAGCTCGACCTCCGTTCCGGCCCGCGGCTATTGCCCGTCGAGCAGGTGCAGTTCCTTGCCGGGCTTAAAGCGGACCGCCTTGCCGGGCGTGATGCTTACCTCGGCGCCGGTGCGCGGATTGCGCCCGATGCCGGTCTTACGCGGGCGCACGTTGAACACGCCAAAGCCGCGCAACTCGATGCGCTGGCCCTCGGCCAGGGCGCGCTTCAGGGTCTCGAACACCGTGTCCACAGCGGCTTCGGCCTTGTTCCGCTGCAGGCCGGTGCGTTCGATAACCTGATGAATGATGTCTTGTTTAATCAAGGTTTTCTCCGGTCAGGTGCACGTCCGAGTTCATCGCCAGCGTAGAAATATTTTCTGGCATTGTCAATGCGCCGGGTGTCCCGTAAGATGCCTCTAAATTCTTAGCTGGCATAATTATCGCGTAGCTTCCCCCAGTGCGCGGCAATCCACAGGCTTCAATCGTCTCGAACAACAGAACCAAGGAGAGGCATGGCAATCAAGAGCGACCGCTGGATACGGGCGCAGGCGAAGAAGGGCATGATCGAGCCCTTCAGCGAAAAACAGGTGCGGGAGGGGGTCGTTTCGTACGGCCTCTCTTCCTATGGATACGACCTGCGAGTCTCCGACGAGTTTCGCATCTTCACGAATGTGAACAGCGCGATCGTCGACCCCAAGCACTTCGACGAGCGCTCCTTTGTCGCGGTACAGGCGGAATCTATCCTGGTGCCCCCAAACAGCTTCGCCCTCGCGCGGTCGGTTGAATATTTCCGCATTCCGCGCGATGTTTTAACCATTTGTGTGGGAAAATCCACCTACGCTCGCTGCGGGATCATTGTGAACGTCACCCCGTTCGAGCCGGAGTGGGAGGGTTTTGTCACCCTCGAGATCTCCAACACCACGCCGCTGCCGGCGCGCGTGTATTCCAACGAGGGGTTGTGCCAGATTCTGTTCTTCCAGTCGGACGAGTCATGCGAGATCAGCTACGGCGACCGGAAGGGCAAATACCAAAAGCAGCAGGGAATCGTCCTGCCCAAACTGTAGGTCCCCATGGCGAACTTCAGCGCAAACGTACGACGCACCCGGATCGGCCTGCTGGACTTTGAGCCGATCCGCGTAACCGGCCTCCGCGAAATCCTGACGCGGCGGGCGGACTTCGAGGTGGTAGCCACCGATCTCGGCAATGCGCTCCGCAAGCCTGATTTCGATCTGGTGCTCATGCTGGCGCGCCGCCGGGTGGAATCGTACGCGCTGCTGGGACGGCTAAAAGACAAGAATCCTGAGCTGAAGGCCATCGTTGTCTCCTCGGAAACGGATGACGACACCGTCATGGCCGCCATTGCCTCGGGAGCCAAGGGATGGCTGCTCGAGACCGCCTCGCCGGAGCAGGTTCTCCAGGCCATCGACGTCGTGCTGGGCGGCTCCATCTGGGCGCCGAGAAAGATCCTCTCTCAGATGGTTGATCGCGCCCTGGGCAATGGAGGGGCTCCGCTGCGCCCGTCCACGGCTCCGCGGTTTACGGAGCGCGAAGAAGAGGTCCTGCAGCAGCTCATCCTGGCCCGGTCGAACCGCGAGATCGCCGAAGCGCTCAGTATCCGCGAGCAGACTGT
>DASSKX010000235.1:0-3352 GCA_035689925.1 Acidobacteriaceae bacterium | reverse complement strand
CTTCCGGCACCGCTTCGATACGTATCCGCGCACCACTGACGGCGGTTTCTGGCACGCGACAGTGCCCTCGCGGCAGTGGCAACTCTGGGCGGACGGCAATTACATGGCTGTGCCGTTTCTCGTCCGCTATGGCAAGGAGTTCCGTGACTCGAAGTACACGAACGCCGAAGCAGTCCGCCAGCTGCTCACGTATCACAAGCACCTGCAGGACCCGAGCGGATTGCTTTACCACGCCTATGACGAAAGCGGGAAGGCTCCGTGGGCGGATCCCACCACGCATCACTCGCATTACTTCTGGTGTCGCGCGATCGGCTGGTATGGCATGGCCCTCGTCGATACGCTGGACGTGATTCCGCAGAAGCACCCGGGCCGCAAGGAACTCATCCATATCCTTCAGCAGCTCATCGCCGCCTTCGCGCGCGATCAGGATCCGCATACGGGCCTCTGGTACGAGGTCGTCGACAAAGCGACGCTGCCCGGCAACTGGACGGAAACGTCGAGTTCTGCGATGTACACCTACATCATCGACGTCGCGGTGAAACGTGGGTATGTGCCAAAGAAGTACCACACGGTTGCGGAGAAGGGTTACCGCGGCGTGCTCAGCCGGATCTCGCTCGGCTCCGACGGGCTGACCAACCTGACCGGAATCTGCGAAGGCACCAACGTGGGCGACCTGCAGTTCTATCTCGACCGCAAGCGCAACACCAACGACTTCCACGGCCTCGGCGCGTTTCTCATCATGAACGAGGAGTGGAACACCTCGGTCTCTTCCCAGCGCGTCGATGCGGAGAAATAGCGGCATGCAGAACGAAAAAGAAGTCTTTCCTCGCAGGCATTTTCTGAAGTGGAGCGCGGCGACGATCGCGGCGGCGCGTGCTCCAGGCCTCTTGTCCGAGAACGCGCAGCAGCCCTCCTCCGGGCAGTCGGCCGAGCGAACGCCTCCGGTGCATCCGGTGGTGCTTCGCTCCGCCGACCTCGAGGTGAGGCTCGACGCGGCGAACGGCCTGCCCTGGGAGTATCGCCTGCTGCAGAACGCCGCGCGGCTTCGCGGCGAAGACACTGACGCGAAGACAACCGTGACCGTTTGCCGGCATCGTCCGTGGTCGTTCACGACGACGCCGCTGGCTCCCGAGAGCCACACGGCGAGTGCCAATGAAGCCGTCTTTCGCTACATCGCGCAATTCGAGCGGGATCGCGCCGCGACGTTTGCCATTCGATACCGCCTGAGCGGGCCGACCCTGACCGTGACTATGGAGGACATTCACGAGCAACCCGGTTTTGAGCTGATCGAGTTCAGTATGCCGCGCCTGGTCTCCGTCCGCGAGTCGGACCAGGGTGCATGGCTGGCGCACGGCGACTCCGGCGGCAATCTGGCCATGCTGCATGAGGCGCAGGCCGGCACCCTGTCACCAAACCGCTTCTGGGGCAAGGTGCTGGGAACGCTGCCCGTGCTCATGGTCGGAACCGCGCAGGCAATGTGCGTGCAGGAGACGACCGCGTTCATGGACGGCAGCACGCTCGCCGTGGACGGCGGCACGGGCTCGCGCCGCGCCGGCATGGGCACCATCAAAGTGCATCGCGTGAACGGCAGCGCGTGTTACGACCTGAACCTCATGCGCGGCGCTCCGCTCAACTGCGGCAATCAGAACACGCCCAACCTGCTCGTCGAGCAGGCCTCCAGCTGCCGCCTCGACTTCCTGCCGGTCATTGGCGACCCGGCAAAGGCGTGGATTGCCGCCGGAAAGCTCGTCCGCAGCCGGATGCCGGAGATCCCGACCCATTTCTACGACGACAAATATGTCTACGGCATACACTGCGACGCGCCGGATAATCCGCAGACGGCGACCTTCGATCAGTGCCGCACCATCGTCGATCAGGTCGCTGCTTTAACGGACAACGCGCCGCAGGTGGTTCATTTGTGGGGATGGCAGTTTCGCGGCAAGGACACGGGCTACCCGGCGGTCAACGTGGTTGATGAGCGGATCGGCGGCTATGACGGCATGATGCGCCTGATGGAGCACGGCCCTGCGGTGAACGCGGTGATGACGCTCTCGGACAATTACGATGACGCCTACCGCAGCAGTCCCGCATGGAACGACGCGCTGATTGCCCGCCGGCCCGACGGCGAGCTCTGGAAGAGCCGCCCGTGGACGGGCGAGGAGTCGTACATTCTCGGCCTCGCGAAATACATGGCTGGACCGGGGCCGGACCGCATCCGCTACACCTGCAAACGCTACAGGCTGAAGCACACCACGCACGTCGACGTGCTCTCGTATTATGCGATCCGCAACGACTGGGACCTCGACCATCCGGCGAGCGGCATTCGTAATCTCGTCGACGGCCGCTACAAGGTGCTCGAAGGCTTCAAAGCGCACGGTGTCGACGTCAGCTCCGAAGCGTTGCGGTATCCCATGATCGGGCACATCAGTTGCTACTGGTATGTCACCGGGCCGGATCCCTGCCCGTTCGGAGGGCAGCCGATCCCGCTGGTCCCGATGATCTACGGCAGGAGCGCCATCTGGGGTCTCTCCGGGGCCGGCGCACGGGGCGATGCGGACAGCGTGCGCATCCGGCAGCGGTTCTACGGAGCGGCTCCGCACAGCACGACCCGCTACGGCGCCGATCCCAGCACATTCCTGGACGCGTGGTACCTCGGCATGGTGCCGTTCTTTGCACTGCGCGGGCGCGCCATCGAGGACTTCGAGCGCGACGGTGAGACCACCCGCATCCACCTCGAACGCGGCGCGCTGATCGAGAGCAATCTCGCTGCGAAGACAATCCGCATTGCGCTGAACGGGGCAACTGTCCTCGAGAACGACGCCGTCTTCTGCCCGCTGATTCTCGCCGATGCTCCAGTCACGAAAATTGCCTGCTACGCGATCACGCCGCGAACCGTGACGGTGCCGCTGCCTTCCGGCTGGAATGCATCGGAAGTGGGCGCGGTGGCCCTTTATCCGCACCGACGGGAGAGAGTTTCGATGCAGCACAGTGGGCAATCGGTGAGCCTGCAACTGACCGCGCGTCAGCCTGTGATGCTCTACCGCAATGCGGCTGATGCTGGTTAGCTCGGTGTATCACAGGGCCTCCGGCAGAAGAGTGACCAGGGTTCCCTGAAGTCACTGGCGTCAAAGATCACCGACCGAACGGGCCCATCAGCGGGGAATCGGGTCCCGATGGATCGGCGGGTCTCGCGGCTTCCCGGGATGAGTACCATCGAGGTCTTTCTGAATCTTGATTACATGCATATAGATCTATGCCATGTATGAACTTGCGCAGAAATCTTAGCCACGTTTGACTATCGGCAATCAGCCGGAAGTCCGGGATCCATCTTTGCTGGTCGTGATCGCGTGGA
>DASSKX010000234.1:0-2152 GCA_035689925.1 Acidobacteriaceae bacterium | reverse complement strand
CTCCGCCCTCGCTACTACGCTGAGCCGGTGGAGGATGCCGTTCTCATGGGGTCCCATTACTCCCGTGACCGGCAAGCGGCTCCTTTTTCCACCGCGAAACCGGTTGAAGGTGGGCTTCCGCGGTGCTAGCGTGGTACGTCTCACTAGAGTGAGATAAATCGCCCGGCGAACCGTTCTTGCCGGCTCCGCCGGGACAATCCCGAAGCGGAGGTGTCATCCATGGATCTGGAAGCGAACGGTCAGCCGGATAGTGAAGAGATTCGCCGCCTGGAAGAGCAGCATCGTCACTATTCGGAGAAGCTCGAAGCCCTGCTCCAAAAACCCTGGCTTTCTGAGGATGACCTGCTCGAAGAGACTCGCCTGAAGAAACTAAAACTCCACGTCAAGGATCAGCTGGCTGCCGTCAGGAGCCAGCAACGTGCGTTCAGCGCCGCCTGACGCCGCACTCCATACCATACTGAACCCACGGCACCGCCAGCGGATGTACGTCGCTGCCGGTGCCTGTCTCGCGCTCCGCAGCAGCAGATTCTCTGCGCCGTGCTGTCCGTCCCTTTCTGTTTCCTTCCGTCGGCTCTAGAATAAAAAAGACTTGCATGGTGCGTGATGGTTACTTCTACGGGCTGGCGCTGATCGCCGTCGCTATTGTTGTTGGATTGGCTACCGGCAACTGGGCGTGGGCGATCCTGCCCCTGCTGCTGGCCGCCTTCTTCCTCTGGTTCTTTCGCGATCCGGAGCGCCCCATTCCGCAGGATCCTGGTCTCGTTGTCTCTCCCGCGGACGGAAAAGTTACTCAGGTAGCGCGCGTGAATACTCCGGACGGCGAGCGCCTCCGGATCAGCATCTTTTTGAGCGTGTTCGACGTTCACGTCAACCGTTCGCCGGTAGCCGGAGTCCTGCGCGAGGTCCGCTACAGAAAGGGCGAGTTCCTGAACGCGATGAATCCCGTCTGCGCCGAACGCAACGAGCAGAATCTCGCCATCGTGGACACATCCGAGGGCTACCAGATCGCCTTTGCCCAGATCGCCGGGCTCATTGCACGGCGCATCGTCTTCAATAAGCGCGTCGGCGACCATCTCGCCCGAGGCGAGCGCGTCGGCATGATCAAATTCGGTTCGCGCACCGACATCCTGATGCCCGGAACCGCCGAAGTCTTCGTTAAAGTCGGTGACCGCGTGCGCGGCGGAGCCAGCATTCTCGCCCGCATCGCTACGCCGATGCTCGAGCCTGAACTGGCCACCATGGGTGCGGAGTACCCCGCGTGAGCGATCACGAGCAGCAGGCGCTCTTTCCCCATGCGCGCCGGCGCCGCGCACGCGGCCTGTATCTGCTGCCCTCGATGTTCACCGCCGTGAACATCGGAGCGGGTTTCTTCGCCATCATGCAGAGCCTGGAGGGGTCCGCGCTCGAGCCGCATCACTTCGACTACGCCGCTGTTGCCATCGGACTCGCCATCCCCTTTGACGCCCTCGATGGCCGCATCGCCCGTATGACGAATACCGAGAGCGATTTCGGCCGCGAACTCGATTCCCTTGCCGATGTGGTCACCTTCGGCGTGGCGCCGGCCATCCTCGCATTTGCCTGGGGATTCCGCTCGCTGCCCCAAACCCTCAACCATGACTTCCGCGCCAAGCTCATCCAGTTTGGCGCCTTCGTCTGCTTCCTCTTCCTGCTCTGCGGAGCGGCCCGGCTGGCCCGCTTTAATATCAGCGTCAATCCCGTCCCCAAGAATCCCGGACACCCCGGCCGCAAGTACTTCGTCGGTATGCCGATTCCCGCCGGTGCCGCGCTCGTTGCAGCGGTGGTTCACGGATTCATCGGCCTGCCCATCTTCTCCGCCTGGGTAGCCATGGTATGGGGCGCCCTCGTGGGCTTCCTCGGTTTCCTGATGGTCAGCACGTGGCGCTTCTGGAGCGGCAAGGAAATCAATCTCGCCGGCCGCCAGCCCTTCCGCTGGATTGTCCTGCTCGGTATCGGCATCTACCTGCTTGTTTTCTTTTCGCGCGAGGTCCTCATCCTGCTCGCCTTCGCGTATATGTTTTCCGGCGTCATTGCGCGTCTGGCCTATTCCTGGCGCCGGCATCACCCCAGGCAGCAGTCGCAGCCGCTCCCTTCCTCGATTGAAGGACCCAACGGATGACGGATTCGAAAATTG
>DASSKX010000233.1:0-3092 GCA_035689925.1 Acidobacteriaceae bacterium | reverse complement strand
GCGCAGGCGGCTACGTGCCCGCCCTTCTCGAGACCGCCGGCGATGCCGAAGCCTCGCTGCGGCGTTGAGGGGATCTTGCCCCAGCCGAATTTCTCGGCGGCCAGGGTGAAGACCGCGCGGAGGCGATCGTCGGTGAGGTTCTTCAGGCGGAACTGGAGGGGATCCATCCTCAACTGGTGGGCCATCTCGTCCATCGCAACTTCGCGAGCGAAGTGGTTGGCGGTGGCGGCGAGCCCACGATAGGAGCCCTGCACGAGCGGCGGCGAATCTACCTCGTGATACTGCACCTGCTTTTCGCTCACCGCGTAAGGAGTGTCGATCGCGGACGGACCAGAGTTGTAGTTGTGGTGCTCCCACCCGATCAGCGTGCCGTCGCGCTTGGCTCCTGCGCGGATGCTGATAATCCCGGCAGGGCGGAAATAGGCCCAGGTGAATTCCTCCTCACGGGTCCAGATCAGCTTGACCGGTTTCCCTGCGGCTTTGGCGAGGCGTGCGGCTTCGATGGCGCACTCGCCGGTGTGCTTCCCGCCGTAGCCGCTGCCCATGTCGGGCATAATGACGCGCACCTGATCTTCGGAGAGGCGGAAGGCTTTCACCAGTTCGTCACGAACCCCAAAGGGGCGCTGCGTTCCGGTCCAGACGGTGAGTTTTGGCCGGCCTGCCTCGGTGCTCCACTCGGCGACGGCCGCGCGCGGCTCCAGCGGAGTGTGGGCAATATAGGCGACGGTGTACTCCTGATTGAGCTGGACCTCGGCGCTGCCGATGACCTCCTCAACGTGGGAGTGCTGCGGGGCGGCGGTTGCATTGTGACGCAGGTACGCGAAGAGGTCGCGGTTGGAGATCTGCGGCGGCACGTTCCACTGCGCGCGGATTTTGGTGAGCGCCTGCTCGGCGGTCCAGACGTCCGGCGCGACGACTCCGATGAAGTCGCCGTCGCGCACCACCTGGACACCGGGAATCTTTTCGGCAGCCGACGTGTCGGCGGAGGTCAGAGTCGCACGGAAACCGCTGGGGCGAACGACTTTGCCAAAGAGCATGCCGGGGCGCGCAATGTCGGAAGGAAAATGATGCTTCCCGGTCACGAACTCGCGGCCATTGACTTTGGATACAGGAGTGCCGGCCACCTTCCACTCGGTCGCCGGGGTGAGCGGAGGATCTCCGCTAACAGCGCGCGTGAGCTTTTCTCCGCGGGTGATTTCACCGTAGCCGAGCGAGTTGCCGGTTTTTGGATTCGTGACCTTTCCGGCATCGGCGGTCAGGCCCGCAGGATCGACGTTCCAGCGCTGGGCGGCGGCCTCCACGAGCATCTGGCGCGCGACGACAGCCATGTTGCGAAGCTGCGGTCCCATCGTGGGAGTTGAGCGGCTGCCGAATGTGCCCATGTCCCACGGGGTGAGGGCGGTGTCGCCCATGAGCATGCTGATGGAACCAAAAGGCACGCGGAGCTCTTCGGCAACGGACTGCGCGAGCGAGGTGCGGATGTTTTGGCCGATTTCCACCTTGCCCGTAAAAACGGTTACGGCGCCCTCGGGACCAATGTGGATCCATGCGGCGACATCCTGCGGGAGTTCGTGGCGGGTAAGGCCGCTGCGTCCTGATTCCTGGGCGATCGCGGAACCGCTGAGGGAAACGAGCAGACCTCCGGCGCAGAGACGCAGAAAATCGCGGCGGTCGAGTTCGAAGGCGCGGATGCGGTCACGAATCTCGTGGAGAGCCGCCTCTGACCTCAGGTCATCGACGTTAGACATTTTCGGTCTCCTTTCCTGGCGCTTCGCCCGTTGCATGGCGGATCGCAGCCACGATGCGCGGGTATGTTCCGCAGCGGCAGATGTTGCCGTTCATCCCTTCGACAATCTGATCGTCGGACGGATGCGGGTGCGCCTGCAGCAGCGCGGTAGCGGCCATGATCATGCCGGAGGTGCAATATCCGCACTGATAGGCGCCGGCTTCAAGGAAGGCCTGCTGTACGGGCGAGAGGGTTCCGTTCTGCTCGAGGCCCTCAATGGTGACGATCTTCGCGCCAGCGGCGGCTGAGGCGGGAGTCAGACAGGAGCGCGTGGCGCGGCCGTTCAGCAGGACCGTGCAGGCACCGCACTGGCCTTCGCCACAGCCGAATTTTGTGCCGGTGAGGCCGAGCCGGTTGCGCAAAACCCAGAGCAGCGGCTCATCATCGGCAGCCCGCACCCGCTGCTCGGATCCATTGATGTTCAAGGTCAGTTCCGCCATACCAGTGCTCTCCGCCAGCAGGATACTCCCGGCGGCGCGGGCCAGTCTGCGCCGACACGAAGGGTTGAATTTTCCTGATTCCTGTCGTGAGGAATCTTCTTGCACGGGGTGCCGCCGGGCTTCATAGTTGTTTCCGTGAACCAACCCCAGCCCGGCGCCGTACTCGGCCACTACAAAATCATCCAGCGCCTCGGAGCAGGCGGGATGGGTGTCGTGTATGAGGCGGAAGACCTGAAGCTGGGAAGGCATGTTGCCCTAAAGGTGCTGTCGGCCACTGAAGAACCGGCGGCTCTGGAGCGCTTTTGGCGGGAGGCGAGGGCAGCCTCTGCACTGAACCATCCGGGAATCTGCACGCTGTACGAGCTCAATGAGAGCGAGCAGCAGCCGTTCCTCGTGATGGAACTGCTGGAGGGCCAGAGCCTCGATCAGCTGTACAGCGGACAGGCCGTGCCGCTGAATCGGCTGATTGATCTGGGAATTCAGATCGCGGATGCGCTGGATGCGGCGCACCACAAGGGCATCCTGCACCGCGACATCAAGCCGGGCAATCTGTTTGTGACGACAACCGGCCAGGTGAAAATCCTGGATTTCGGCTTGGCGCGTTTTGAGGACTCCGCCTCGACTACGACGGACGTGGGCGTCTCTGCCCGGCACATGATCACTGCGCCGGGGTCGACGCTGGGGACGATCGCCTACATGTCTCCTGAGCAGGCCAGGGGCGAGCAGGTGGATCTGCGCAGCGACATATTTTCGCTGGGCGTGGTGCTGTATGAGATGGCGACGGGCAGGCATCCGTTCAACGGCACGACGACCGCGGTGGTCTTCGACAAACTGCTGAACTATATTCCGCCCACACCGGTATCGCT
>DASSKX010000232.1:0-5122 GCA_035689925.1 Acidobacteriaceae bacterium | reverse complement strand
TTTGTCACTCTGAACGGCACAATTATGTCGGGGGCGCGGGTACCGTTTGCCGCGGCGCGCGACGGGCTGTTCTTCCGCAGGATGGCGGATGTGCATCCGCGCTTCGCCAGCCCCTCGACGTCGCTGATCGTGCAGGCGCTCCTGACGACGGGGCTGTTGCTGGCCGTCGGCCGATTCCAGCAGCTGTTTGAACTGGCGATTTTCGCGGAGTGGCTCTTTTATCTGATTACGGCGACAACGATTTTTTATTACCGCAGGCGGGAGGGCGGCCGCGCCGTGTATCACGTGTGGGGTTATCCGGTGATTCCGGCGCTGTTCGTCGCTGCGGCTGCCGTCCTGCTGGTGTATTCGTACGCAGAGAATCTGCGGAACTCGCTGATCGGCACGGGGCTGATCCTGGTCGGGGTGCCGCTGTTCACGGTTTTTCGACGAGGAGCAACGAAACGGTCGTAGGCGGATGTGCGCAAAGAGAAGAGGCCTCGCGACTGCGAGGCCTTCGTTGTTTATTGCTGTGGGCGCCTGTCCCCTGGCTTCTCGTCCCTGGGAGGCGGACCGTTGCGCTGCGGCGGAGGCGCGGGGCGCGCTTCAGGAGCAGGACGGGCTGGAGGCGGAGCTGGGCGCTCCTGCGGAGGTTCCGGACGGGGCTGCGGCGCCGGACGGTAGTTCGGCTGCGGAGCGGGGCGTTGCGGCTCCGGCTGTGGCGCAGGCCGGTAATTGGGCTGCGGAGCAGGACGGACGGGCGGCGGTGGCGCCGGGCGCTCCGGTTGCGGAGCGGGGCGGTAGCCAGGCTGCGGGTGTTCCGGCTGCGGATTCGGCCGGTCCGGCGGAGGAGCAGGGCGATAACCAGGCTGCGGTCCTGGGCGTTCAGGGGGCGGCGCTGGCCGCTCCGGCTGCGGCGCAGGGCGGTAGCCAGGCTGCGGGTTCGGCTGTCCCGGCGGAGGTCCTGGACGGTACCCGGGCTGCGGGCCGGGCCGTTCCGGTTGCGGTGCCGGGCGCTCGGGTTGGGGCGCAGGACGATAGCCGGGTTGTGGACCTGGGCGTTCGGGTTGCGGGTTTGGCCGTTCCGGCGGACCAGGGCGGTACCCTGGCTGCGGATTCGGCTGGCCCGGCTGCGGCATGCGGCGCTCGTTGCTACCCGGCGGTTCAGGACGGTTCGGCTCGCCCGGACGTCCGACGTTCGGGGGCGGACCGTAGCCCTGACCGGGACGCGCTCCGGGCTGTCCTGGCGTCGGCTGGTTGGGTGCGGGCTGTCCTTCGCGATTGCCAAACCCGGGTCCTGCAGGGCGCTCACCGCGCGGACCCTGCGCGGGGCGCACGTTCGGTACGACGGCGCGCTGTGCGGGCCGGATTGCGGTCGGCGGAGCGGGCCGCGGCAGATTGAGCGGCGCACGGTGCTCATTCGACGTCGGGGTGGCAGCGCGGCGTCCTTCGGTGGTCATGAGAACCGGACGCGCAACCGGGCGCCGGATGTCCGAGCGGGGCTGGCCTGCAAACGGATGAGCAGGAGCGGCGGCTGGTGGCCGGGCCACATTGATGGGAGCGCTCGCCATGCGCTGCCGCTGCTGCGGATCCAGGTGGAAAGCGACGCGGTTGACGCGGGCGCCCGATCGGAACTGATTGTCGGGCATCGCAACAACATGGTCGCGGTTCATGACATAGATGTTGTTGTTTACGTGAATGTCGTTGATCGTTCTTGCGCGCGAGACATCGCCCATGAACCGGTTGTAGTTGTTCACCACGGTGACGTTGTGAATTTCCGTGATGTTGACGTTCGTGATGTTGACCTCGCGCACGTAGCGCGGTGAGCAGCGATACCACGGAACGTAAGGCTCACCGACTCCGAGCGGGAACCACGCGACGCCACCGCCGCCGATGCCGACGGAGAAGCCGGGGCCGCCGCCGACGAAAGCAACGAATGCGGGACCCCACACCGGACGGACCTGCAGCGGTCCGGGCACCCAGCCCCAGCGATCACGCCAGTGAACCCAGCGACCGTAGTGGAAGGGCGCGTAACCCCAGGGCTCCTCATCGACCCACGTGTACCCCCACGGCTGAACGTAAGTCCAGTAGCCCATCGTGTAGGGCTGCCACTCGGGATCTACGTCGCGCGGGAACCAGACCGGACCGTAGTCTGAAGTCGGAGTCCAGGAGCCGTAGTCGTCAAGATCGTCGTAGCCGGGAACTTCGGGATTTACGTAGCGACGGGAGGCCGCGTACTGGATGTGGCGGTCGCGCTCCATGCTCCAGCGGTCGAGGTCGTCGGGATACGGCATCTCGACGAGCCCGACTTCGACGGGATTGGTGCCGTAAAGCTGGACCGCATCACCCTGCTCTAGGGCCTGATTCACACCGGGTCCGGCAATCTGCACCTCTCCTGCGAAAACCTGCACCAGCGCGGCCTGCTGATCGGGATAGACGTTGACGCGGTAATCGCCGGGACGCTGAATGATTGCTGCGCCGCCGGGGGTGTCGACCTCAACGGTGCTGCCTGGGTTGAGGCCGAAGACGCGGACGCGTATGGACCCCTGAGCGAGACCGATTTGCTGATACTGCTCGGTAAGATTCGTCAGGGTGACATCTGTGCCTTCGCCGACGCGCACATCGGTGGAGCCGGCCTGGATGGCGGCGCGTGCGTCCTGGTCGGTGTAGATGCGGTCACCGCTGACCATCGGATAATTGAGCGGCGCAACGCTCCAGTCCTGCGCTCCCTGCGCTTCGAGGGAGACATTGCCGTGCAGGTAAGCGATGCGCGCAGCAATGGCGGGAGGATCATCGTAGTCCTGGGCCAGAGCTGGGACAGGGACTGCGGCGGCAACAAGGATCGCCGCTGCCAGGGTGGACCGAGTGAATCTCATCATGAGTCTCCTCGTCGTGCGTGCCGGGGTCTTACGTCCGCGAGCCAATGCGTATCTGACGGGCGGTTTGACCTCTTACCCGATGAAACCCGCAGGTTCATCGAAAGTCACGCTTTTACGATGCGGAAACAGAGGACGTGGAATATCCGCAGTAACTGCATAGGTTTGGCGGATGTCAAAAAAACGCACGTCCAGAGCTGGAATCAGGAGAAGAGAAACTCTTTTGTGCGCAAGTCTTTGATCGTGTCGCGGAGCTTCGCTGCTTTTTCGAATTCGAACTTCTTTGCGGCTTCACGCATCTCGGTTTCGAGCTTCGCAATGAAGTCGTCGAGTTCGGCCTGGGACTGGAACTCGGGCATGGTCTCGACCTCTTCGGCAAGGTCGGCGTACTCGGCCTGGAGGATCTTCGCCAGCGACATGTCGACCTGACGGATGATCGACTGCGGCGTGATGCCGTGCTCCTCGTTGTAGGCGCGCTGCACGGCGCGGCGGCGATCGGTTTCATCCATGGCCTGACGCATGGAGTCAGTGATTTTGTCGGCGTAGAGGATGGCGCGGCCGCTGATGTGACGGGCGGCGCGGCCGATGGTCTGGATCAGCGACCCGGAAGAGCGAAGGAAGCCTTCCTTGTCGGCGTCGAGGATAGCGACGAGAGAGACTTCGGGGAGGTCGAGGCCTTCGCGGAGCAGGTTGATGCCGATGAGCACGTCGTACTCGCCTTTGCGCAGATCGCGCAGGAGGCGCACGCGCTCCAGGGTCTCAATTTCAGAGTGCATGTAGCGGCAGCGCACGCCGACTTCGGCGTAGTAGCCGGCGAGGTCCTCGGCCATACGTTTGGTGAGCGTGGTGACGAGCACGCGCTCGCCTTTCTGCGCGCGATCGCGGATCTCGTGCAGCAGGTCGTCGATCTGGCCGCGGACGGGGCGGATCTCGACTTCGGGATCGACGAGGCCGGTCGGGCGGATGATCTGCTCGACGACGACTCCGGCGGATTTGGTGAGTTCGTAGGGGCCCGGCGTGGCGGAGACATAGACGAGTTGGTTGGTGCGCGCCTCGAATTCTTCAAACTTCAGGGGGCGGTTGTCCATCGCTGAGGGCAGACGGAAACCATAGTCGACGAGATTCTGCTTGCGGGAGCGATCACCGTGCCACATGCCGTGCAGTTGCGGGACGGTGACGTGAGATTCGTCGATGAAGAGAAGGTAATCGCGTGGGAAGTAGTCGAGCAGTGTGGGCGGCGGCTCGCCCGGCAGACGGCCCGAAAAGTGGCGGGAGTAGTTCTCGATGCCGTGGCAGTAGCCGACGGACTTGATCATCTCGAGATCGAAGCGGGTGCGCTGGTGGACGCGCTGCGACTCGACCATGCGTCCCTGTGTCTCCAGTTCCTTTTCCCACCAGGCGAGTTCTTCAAGGATGCTCTCGATGGCAGTCTTCTTGCGCTCGGGCTGCACGACGTAGTGGCTCTTTGGGTAGATGGGCAGGCGCGAATATTTCTGACGCACGGTGCCGAAGAGCGGATCGATCTGGGCGAGCGAATCGATTTCGTCGCCGAAGAGCTCGATGCGATAGGCGTTCTCGTCGTAGGTGGGATACACCTCGATGACGTCGCCGCGAACGCGGAAGGTACCACGGCGGAAGTCGGCGTCGTTGCGCTCGTAGAGGATTTCGACGAGTCGGCGGGTGATGTCGTCGCGGCGGATGCGCTGTCCTTTCTCAAGAAGCAGCAGCATGCCGTAGTAAGCCTCGGGCGAACCCAGCCCGTAGATGCAGGAGACGGAGGCGACGATGACGCAGTCGCGGCGTTCAAAGAGGGAGCGCGTGGCGGAGAGGCGAAGCTTGTCCAGCTCTTCGTTGATGGTGGCTTCCTTCTCAATGTAGAGGTCGCCGGCGGGGATGTAGGCTTCGGGTTGGTAGTAGTCGTAGTAGGAGACGAAGTACTCGACGGCGTTGTGCGGGAAGAACTGCTTGAATTCATGGAAGAGCTGGGCGGCGAGGGTCTTGTTGTGGGCGAGGACCAGGGCGGGGCGGTTGAGGTGTTCGATGATCTTCGCCATCGTGAAGGTCTTGCCGGAGCCGGTGACTCCGAGCAGGACCTGATGCTTCTCGCCGGCGTCGATGCCGGTGATGAGTTCGTCGATGGCGCGGCCCTGGTCGCCGCGCGGCTTATAGTCGCTGACTAGCTGGAAATCCACATACCGATTCTAGGAGATCGGGTGCGCGGGCGAAACCGGCGGGACTGCATACGACGGCCGCTTGCTGATGGCACC
>DASSKX010000231.1:0-2685 GCA_035689925.1 Acidobacteriaceae bacterium | reverse complement strand
AACTCCGGCGTGGTGATGATCGGAGTGGTGCCTGTCTCCTGAATCGCCATCGGCTGGATTCCGCCGTTCTTCACCAGGACCAAATCGATGCGCTGCGGCGTTGGTGCACCTCCAAGAGGAACGTCTTCGGGGAAGAGCGGCCACGTCGCTCCGGCCTCTGTCGGCTGGAGGGCAGTCCACGCATCGGTGAAGCCGTCAGCCGTGAGAATGCCGTAAGCCGGGCCGTTGGCAAAGCTGGGATGCAGCGCGTCTGAGTTCAGATCTCCCGCAAGGATCACCGGCAGAGTGGTATTGAGCGCCCCGGAGATGAGTTCCAGGGTTTGCGCCTGCTGATAATCGGGACTGAAGGTCTCCAGATGGGTGGTGACAAAGCGGAAGTCCTTGCCGCGGAACTTGGCGTCGACGGCAATCCAGCCGCGCGTGATGTCGATGCCAGTTCCCGCCACCGGAAGGACGAGAAAATTGGCGAAGTGCTGCTTTGTAACGCTGCCGAGTTTGAAGTCGGCAACGGTGACATCGGTCCGGACCAGGACGACGTCAGAGTCGGTGAGGCGCACATCGATCAGGTTCTGCAGCGTTGGGTCGAGCGCGGGAACGGTGATGTCGGCGTTCTGCTGCTGCGCGAGGATGGCATAGTGCAGTCCGCGCTTCTCCAGCGAGGCCATCAGGGAAGCGAGACCGTCATCGAGAACCGTCGTCGCCGGCTGGTTATAAGCGCCGGTGCGAAGGAGTGTGACCTCCTGGAGGCCGACCAGCAGGGGCAGCTTCTGCTGGATCTCCGCCGCGATACCATCGGCGCGGGCGGGGATATTGCTCATGTGCATTTCGAGATAGGTCTTCGTCGTGGCCTGAAGCAGAGCCGGGAGATTGCCGGGGTCGGTTTGGACAGCCTGCAGGATGTAGAGAAAGTCCGATCCGGCGTCCATGTTACGGGTCATGACGCTGAAATCGCGGTAACGATTATTGAAGTCGGAGGCCTGTGCGCGAACGGCAAGGGGAAAGAGGACGAATAAAGCCAGAGTAAGACGAGCTACGAGTTTGTGAACCATCGGTCGGTCCTTTCCGCCAACCTGGTACTGAGCGGTTGATCGTCGCCAGGATACTCCCGGTAAACGCCGGGACCAAGATGAATCGGCGGCGATCTTTGATGCGCTGCTGCGTTGCTTTTCACACGACCAAAGCGAAGCCGTCTGAGCGAGGATTCCGTTGTGCTGTGTAGCACGAACCTAGCCGGTTACCAGGGTGGTGTATCTAAAGGCTTAAGCGGGGCCCTCCCTATGCTACGGTTGTGGCAGAAAGGGCCCATTTCGCACTATGGCTGCGCAAAGCACGGTTCCTGTCAGCGCATCAACTCGTACTACCACCGTCGTCCAGCGGGACGGCATTACCTATGGAGAACGCGTTTTCACTGAGCCGCGCCGTTATCCGACGACCATGGGCGGCCCGAACCTGCTGGTCCCGACGGAGCAGGGACTGTACGCAATCCTGACCCCGGACGACACGTGCGGGCCGCGACCATTTGCGGTGCTCTACTTTGGCGAGGCGCGAAACCTGAGCGAGCGGCTGACGCGGGATCACGAGAAGTACGCCGAGTGGATGCGGAGGGCGGCACACGGTCTCTACTTCGGGTATCACCTGACGGTCGGCTATACCTATGACCAGCGGCGCGAGGCCGAAGTGGAGCTGATCCGAGCGTATAAGCCGGTCTGCAACGTCCACATCGACGCCAAGGCGGGTCTGCGTGGGCTGACCTGGCTGCGGACCGAGCCGCCGGCGAAGATCCGGTAAGCCTGAGGAGCTTCGATCGAAACGGAGGGCCAGCGGCCCTCCGGGGGTTCTGGTTTTCTCAAAGAACCCCCTGATCCCCCAGGAAGCCATTGATTCTATTGGGTGTGACGGGTGAGGATCCCCCCGTATCCGATTGATTCTGCAATCATTCATTTTGTTTTCAAATGCTTGCGGACGCAATGGGTGGCGTTTTCGATTGCGCGGCGTTTGGCTGCGTAGTCGGGCCGGGCGAACCAAAGCAGCTGAACGAGCGTGGTCCTCTCATCCGGAGCAAATCCAGTGAAGAGTTCGTTCACGATGCCGGGCTGAGAGTCGACGCAATCCATGGCTGCCGCGATGGCTGTTCCGATGCGCATGAAGCGGGTGCGCTCGACGGCGGGCGCGTTCACTTCGATCCAGGGCTCGAGGGCCATCAGGCATTCCTGCGCGTGGTCCAGCATCTGGTCGAGGGGCTGGCGAATGATTTCGTCGGCGGCCTTATTCTGTTCGAGATGAAACGCTTGTTCCTCGGTCGTTGTCCTGACGCGGATGGCGGCCTGGCGACGATGGTCGGGGCAGAGGGTATCGCCGCGGCGCGGGATGCGGCGGCAGTTGCGGCCATCGGGGTAGAGAAAGGCGCATTCAGCGAGCATAATTGGCTCCAAAAGAAAAGGTCCGCGCGAGGCGGACCTTTGTTTTTCCTATCTAAGTTCAGAATACCAAGCTGGAGAAACTTAAATACCAACTATCCTGGCGAGTTTGGGATGATAAGTGGCGTGGAATGAGCGGCAGTTACTTTGGCGTGGAGGGGAGATGCTTGACGGTTTTTGCTGGCACGCGATTCTCATCGGTATTTCAACACTGCAACGGGCAGGTATCCGCCGACCCGGCGAATTTCGAGTCGCCTGATCGCCATGT
>DASSKX010000230.1:0-2755 GCA_035689925.1 Acidobacteriaceae bacterium | reverse complement strand
CGAGAGGACCATCCAGGAAACGCGTGTCGTCGCGGATGTCGCGGCCGTTGATGTAAAGCTTGTCGTCAATGAAGACACGGTCGAGGTGCAGATCGCGAATCTCACGATCGACACGGTCGTAGAGGTCGGCGAGGCCGATCTGTTCCTCAGGAGGGCCGTTCATAACCACGACCGTCTGGCTCAGATCCACGGCGCGCGGCTCATTGCTCCCATCGGCGCGCTTGCGGAGATCCAGGGCGAAGGACCATCCGCCAATGTTCTCGCCGGAACCGACAAAAGGAGTGAATCCGCTGTAGACGAGAACGTTGCCGGACTCCGCTTCGCGCAGCGAGGCGCTGGTCACCTGATTTTGGGAGATCAGAGCGTCGGGGTTGAACTTGCCGCGCATGAAATGCTTCGTCGCGATCGAGCGTGCCCGCGAGGTGTAGATGAAGCAGATAATAAAGGCCCCCAGATAGACCAGGAGCACTCCGGCGACGGAGTTTGCAGCTGCGGCGATCAGCTCCAGCACCAGGACGAGGAGCAGCCAGACTTCACGGTTGTTCAGGGCAGCGCGGGCGCGTTCACAGTGGCGGACAACGGTGGCCATATCGACGCCGAAGTTGGGAGCGGTGGCGCGATGACGGTTGTCCTCGTGATACGACTTCAGCACCGTCTCGCGAAAGCGCCGGTCAAGCCACGCAGCAGCGCAAAGCAGGCGCGTAGTTTCCGCAAACTTGTAGGTTTCGCCGCCGGTGCTGGGGAGTGCTGCGGGCAGGGTCTGCTGGGCGGGGCCGGGAGGGACTGGAACTGCGGTGGTGCTCATATGCGGACTCCTCGCTGGGCATTCAGTGTGGGGCCTCTGCGACGATCGCATCGCCAGGATTGGCTTTGGGATTGAGGGGACATATTCTGCTGCCGATGTAGGGGGTTGTCAAGAAATATATTGCTGCTATCAATATCTGTTTCTCCATCTTTCTCTGGCCGACACGTCTCGCGAACGTCATCATGGGGATGCAAAGGTCCGAAGCGCTCAAGCCTGCAACTGATGCGCCGTCAAGCCTGTGACGCGGGGCACAGACGGGTGAACCCAATTCGGATATAAAGTTTTCGCCTCGGGTGCTCCCTTCGTAGTGGCATGTTTGCCGTCGAGCCGTCTCGTTGCGTCTCTGCGGATGTCACCCGTCGCTGGATTCTTCGGGAGCACGAGCATGTCTCAGGCTCTTCGCGACTGTGTGCGTGGTTCCTGCGCCTCTGTTTGTCCTGCACTTCCCTCCGCTCCGCCACAGGTCCATCCCGACAACGTGAACCAGGGAACAGACTTCGCCGAAGTTCTTTCTTCGCGAGCCCTCGCGGCGGTTCTCGCCGGAGGCATGGGGGAGGAACGGAGGCTGAACGGAAGGAACCCATGAAACGGATTGCGGCATTTTCTGTCGTGCTTTGTCTGGCCGGATTGTTCGGTTGTGGCGGCGGCGGGAATAACAACAACAACTCCACCCCGACGCAGCCCACGCTGAGTTCCATTACGGTGACCCCCTCGACTTCCACCCTGTGGGTGGCGCTCAGCACGCAGCAGTTCACCGCGACCGGTCACTACTCGGACGGAACGACGAAGGATCTGAGCGCGGTGGCGAACTGGTCGTCATCGTCGCCGAGCGTGGCGGTCGTGAGCGCCAGCGGCGTTGGCACTCCCCTCGCGGCGGGCACGGTGACGATCTCGGCGATGAGCGGAGGCGTCTCGGGGACGAGCACGGTGACGGTCGTGGGACTGGCGACCGGCTATATCGCGCCATCGGGGGCGACGCTGTCGCTGACGGGATCGCCGTCCGCCGCGCAGTTGTCGGCAACGGCCGTGTGGACGGATGGCAAGACGCAGGACCTCACCAGTTCGATGACGTGGTCATCGTCCGATACCAGCGTGGCGACGGTGAGCGCGAGCGGCAACGTATCGCGGGCAGAAAACGCCGGCTACGCAACGATCTCGGCCGCGTCGAAGACCTTTTCGCTGTCGACGGCCGTATCGGTGACGAATCAGAGCATGTCGAATGGCGATTTCAGCGGGTCGTATGTGTTCGTGCTCAATGGGGTCGACGCGAGCGGCCCGGTGTTCAACACGGGCACCTTTGCCGCGGACGGCAGCGGGAACCTGACGGGGCAGCTGACGTCCACGTCGAGTGCCGGGATTATCGCCATGCCCACGCCGTTTACCGGGACCTATTCGGTGTTCCCGGACGGGAGAGGCGACATGACGATGGCGCTTCCCTCTCCGCTCTCGACCACGCGTCTGCGGTTTGTGCTGGGGACGAATGGAACACAGGGCCGGTTCATGCTCTTCGATCCGACGAAGAACACGGCCATGACGGGCGTCTTCCAGAAGCAGTACGGCACGCCGTTTGCGGCTGCGAGCCTGCATGGGAATTACGTGTTCAAACTGGGCGGCACGGATTCGGCGAACAAACCGCAGACCATCGTCGGCATGCTGGGCGCGGATGGCGCGGGGCAGGTGCTCTCCGGAACGGCGGACTGGAACGATAACGGTCGGGTCAACAACGGCAATGGGCGGAGCGCGCCGCTGGCGGTGTTGGGCAGCTACATCGTCTCGAGCGATGGCCACGGAAGCATGACGCTCAACGTCGGCTCGACGCAGATGCATTTCGCCATGTTCGTCGTCTCCAACGGATTGTTCCGCCTGCTGTGCACGGATCCGGGCCAGCATCTGCTGGGGCAGGTTGAGTTGCAGCAGACGCCAGACGGCGGCTTCCAGGCGACGGAAGGG
>DASSKX010000229.1:0-4050 GCA_035689925.1 Acidobacteriaceae bacterium | reverse complement strand
TAAATCCCGGCGTGCTCTTTCGCCTCCGGCAGGATTTCCCCGCGCCGCGTCGGAGCGGCCGGTGCGAATCGGGTCGATGCGGTGGTCTCGTAGTACCGGTCGAGTTCCTCGAGCGTCCACTGCCAGCCGTCGCCCTCGTTCTGTACCAGGCCCTGCAGCAGCGCCATGGTTGCCGGCTCCGCATCGCCGCGCTGATATTCGATTGCTCCTCCAAACGGCGGAATATTCCGGAATTTCGCTTTCTCGCTCAGAAATCCGCCAATCTCCACGTCGGGATTAGGCCCGCTCTGCACGCGGCGGAACGCCTTCAGGATGAGCCGATCGCCAAAGATCGCCGACGTGTTGCTCTGCTCCGCGGCACTGATGCGCGCGGTCAGCGGCTGTGCGCCGCGTAGGCCGGGCAGCGCGGAGGCAGGCAGTCCGCGCATCACGCCATTGCGCGTGCGGACTTCCTCGCCGCGCGCAAGAATGTCAAGCAGCGCCGCAGCCGCGCTGGGCCGCAGCAGGCCTTCATGGATCACTCCCGAGCGCATCGTCGAACCCGCATTCGCCAGCACCTGGTGCGGAGCGCTCTCACGCAGCGGGTCGGCGCCCGGACCCAGTGTGATCCCCAGCGGCACCAGCCACGTATCCGGCGCGCCCTGCTCGTAATCTACGTTGATCCACAGCAGCGCCGTGCAGTTGTCGTCGATCAGCACCGAGTCGACCAGCTGCACCTTCTGAATCGTCCGCGATTTCCCGCCGAACCAGCGCTGGCGCTGCAGATACGCGGGCAGCAGCGCCTCCAGCTTGCGCACGCCTTCGCCCGAAAGCACCGTCTGCCAGTCGCGCTCGTGCTGGATGAAAAATGTCTGCTCGCGATCCTCTCCGCCCACATCCGCTTGAGGGCTGAGCGATGGCTGCAGCTCGAGCCACAGGAACCCATACGGCCCAAGCGTCAGCGGATACGGCTGGCGCGTGATCGTCGGGAACTCGACATAGCCCAGCATCTCCACGGGGATCATGCCTTCCATCCCCGTCAGGTCCAGCTGCACGGGCTGGGCGAAACGCGACAGATTCGCAACGCACAGCACCATCTCTCCATCGAAATGGCGGACGTAGGCCAGCACTTTGCGGTTCGAGCTGTCGAGAAAGCGCAGCGTGCCGCGGCCGAAGACCTGGAACAGCTTGCGCAGCGCGATCATGTTGCGCATCCAGTTCAGCAGCGACGAAGGATCATTCTGCTGCGCCTCGACATTGATCGCCTCATAGCCCCACACCGGGTCCATAATCACCGGGCTGTAGAGCTTCGCCGGATTCGCGCGCGAAAATCCCGCGTTGCGGTCCGACGACCACTGCATCGGCGTGCGCACCCCGTTGCGGTCGCCGAGATAGATGTTGTCGCCCATCCCGATCTCGTCGCCGTAATAAATGATGGGCGTGCCGGGAAACGAAAACAGAATGCTGTTCAGCAGCTCGATGCGCCGGCGATTGTTGTCGAGCAGCGGAGCCAGCCGCCGCCGGATCCCGATGTTGATGCGCATCCGCGGATCGGCGCTGTAGGCCAGATACATGTAGTCGCGCTCGTCGTCGCTGACCATCTCCAGCGTCAGCTCATCGTGATTGCGCAGGAACAGGCCCCACTGGCAGTTGTCCGGAATGTCCGGCGTCTGCGCCATAATGTCTGTGATCGGCAGCCGGTCTTCCTGACGCAGTGCCATGTAAATGCGCGGCATCAGCGGAAAATGAAACGCCATGTGGCATTCGTCGCCGTCGCCGAAGTACGGGCGCACATCCGTCGGCCACTGATTCGCCTCCGCCAGCACCATCCGGCCGGAGTACCCCGCATCGATCGCCGCGCGAATCTTCTTGATGATCCCGTGCGTCTCCGGCAGGTTCTCGCAATTGGTGCCGTCGCGCTCCACAAGATACGGAATCGCGTCGATGCGCAGCGCGTCCACGCCCATATCGAGCCAGTAGCGCATCACATCCAGCACTTCCTCGAGCACCGCGGGATTGTCGTAATTCAGATCCGGCTGGTGCGAGAAGAAGCGATGCCAGTAGTACGCCTGCGCCACCGGATCCCACGTCCAGTTCGACTTCTCCGTGTCGGTGAAGATGATGCGCGCGTCCTTGAACTTCTGGTCGGTATCGCTCCACACGTAGAAGTTGCGCTCGCTCGATCCGGGAGGAGCATGCCGCGCGCGCTGAAACCACGGATGCTGATCAGAGCTGTGATTGATGACCAGCTCGATCATCACCTGAATGCCCCGCGCGTGCGCCGCGTCCAGGAACGCGCGAAAGTCGTCCAGCGTGCCGTAGCTGGGATTCACGCTCCTGTAATCAGAAATATCGTAGCCGTCATCGCGCAGCGGCGACGGGAAGAACGGCAGCATCCAGATGCACGTAACTCCCAGATCCTGCAGATAGTCGAGTTTCTGCATCAGGCCCGGAAAGTCGCCGATCCCGTCGTTGTTGCTGTCGTAGAAGGCCCGGACGTGGACCTCGTAAATGATCGCGTCCTTGTACCAGAGCGGATCGCTCACGCTGCCTGGCTTGCGAATAATCGTTGGGGAGGTTTGGGTGTCCGGCATCGCAGCCTGCGCCCTCACTGGTAGTAGTCGAAATCTTTCTCAGAGCGCACGCGGCGCAGGACTCGGAAGATGTGAGCCGGAATCTTGTCTGGCCGAAGCTCAACGTAATTGCGCGACCCCTGCCAAAGATACACGGAGCCGGTGAGCAGATCGCGCACCTGAAACGACTCATTCGGCTCGACCAGCAGATGCCCCCAATCGAGGTTCACCCAACCCGACTGCGTATGGAAGGGGTCCAGGTTCACCACCGTGAGCACCACGTTGTTGCCGTCGCGGCTCGACTTGCTGTACGCGATCAGATACGGATTGTCGCAGCTGTGGAAGAACAAATCGTGGCTCCTGTGCAGAGCCGGATTCTCGCGCCGCGCGCGGTTGATCTCCGCAATGATCCCGGCAATGGAGTGGGACGCATTCAGATCCCACCGGCGTATCTCGTACTTTTCCGAGTTGAGATACTCTTCACTCCCCTGCCGCACCGGCACGTTTTCCAGCAGTTCGTAAGCCGGACCGTACATCCCGTAATTCGGCCCCAGCGTTGCCGCCAGCACCACACGGCTGATGAACGCAGGCCGTCCGCCCACCTGCAGAGTCTCATGCAGGATGTCCGGCGTGTTCGGCCACAGGTTTGGGCGCATGTACTGGCAGGCGCGCGACTGCGTCAGCTCCGTCAGATACTCCGTCAGCTCCTGCTTCGTGTTGCGCCACGTGAAGTACGTGTACGACTGCGTGAACCCCAGCTTCGCCAGCCGCTGCATGACCCGCGGACGCGTGAACGCCTCCGCCAGGAAGATCGTGTCCGGGTAGTCGCGCTTGATCTCCGCAATGCACCACTCCCAGAACGGAAACGCCTTGGTGTGCGGATTATCCACGCGGAAGATGCGCACGCCCTGCTCGATCCAGAAGAGGAAGACGTGCAGCAGGCCATCCCACAGCCCCTGCCAGTCGCGGCTTTCGAAGTCGAGCGGGTAAATGTCCTGATATTTCTTTGGCGGATTCTCCGCGTACTGAATGGTTCCGTCGGCGCGATGCCTGAACCAGTCCGGATGCTCGCGTACCCAGGGATGATCCGGCGAGCACTGGAAGGCAATATCCATCGCCAGCTCAATCCCTCGCGACGCGGCCGCCTGCAGCAGATGGCGAAAGTCCTGGAGCGTTCCCAGCTCCGGATGAATCGCCTCGTGGCCGCCTTCCTTCGCGCCAATCGCCCACGGGCTGCCGGTATCGCCGGCCTCCGCCGTCACAGAATTATTCTTGCCCTTGCGAAACGCCTGCCCGATGGGATGAATCGGCGGCAGGTACAGTACATCGAAGCCGAGCCGCTCCACATAATTCAGCCGCCCCTCGACATCCTTGAACGTGCCGTGCCGATCCGGATCCGGGCTGGTCGAGCGCGGGAACAGTTCATACCACGCCGAGTAGCGCGCCTTCTCGCGATCCACCGTGACGCGCAGTTCGCGCTCGTATTGCGTCTCCGTCG